>JAHDII010000291.1 GCA_020630895.1 Saprospiraceae bacterium | reverse complement strand
TTATTTTTTGACGCCTATCTTACAAATTAAAAATGGGTTATAAACCGTAATTTATAACCCATTCAAAAAATATGAATAAAAATTATTTTTTACATTTTATAGAACAACCGATTGCTTTTGTAGCTCCAGGATCTACTTCTTTTCCTTCCTTTAATGCAGCAAAAGCATTATCAATATAATTCACTTTTACCGCTTTAGGATCATCATGATTATCATCAATAGCACCATGATAAGCAACTTTAAATCCTTCTTCTGTTTTATTCAATACATATACTTCAGGCGTTTTTGTAGCCCCAAATTTTGGAAATACTTTTTGTTCTGCATCTATCACATAAGGAAAATCAAATCCTTTTTCTTGAGCTCTTTTTTTCATATTGTCCATGCTATCATCAGGTTTAATCTCTAAATCATTAGGCATAATAGCAATTACAGGATATCCTGCTTTTGTAGCACGTTGGCTAATTTCTACTAAACGATCTTCATACTTTACGGCATAAGGACAAGAATTACAAGTAAAAACGATTGTTGCTCCTTTTACCTCTTCTCCTAAAGAAGCTAAAGAAACCATTTTATCATCCACATTTTGTAATTCAAAATCTTCAACAAGATCGCCTACTTTGTAACCTTCTTTTTCTTTCTTTTTCTTTTCTTCTTTAGGTTTTGTTGGAGATTCATTGACTGTTGGATCTTCTTTTGTTGTAGCATCACCACTACAAGAAATCATGAGTGATGAAAAACAAAAAAGGATAAAAAATAAGGATAAAAATTTTCCGTACATGGTTTTGATATTTAATGATAATTAATAATTTAATATCGATTTTATTCGATAAAATTTGATTAAATTTTTATTTATTTATTTTTCATAAATTCTATATTTAATTCCAATTCATTATATGAAAGTGGGTAAGCATAAAATTTTCTATTCACTCCTTTTATAAATAAAGTTCCTGGTAAAGATCCCCTCCATTTATAATCTACCAACCTAATCCATTTATCCTGATTTGGATCTGTTAAAGCAACAACTTCTCCTTGAATATTATGCTTCTTTAGAAATGGATTGACACGCTTTTGTGTACTAGAATCATCTAAATTTACAAACAAAATTTTTATATTTTTGTTCGCTCTATATTTTTTTTCTAATCGCACCATTTCTGGGATTTCCTTCAAACATTGTGAACACCATGTTGCCCAAAAATTAACAATATAAATAGTATTATCATCATAATCAGGTTCTAAACGAGGAGCTAATTGTTCATATTTTTCATACACTTTAGATACTTTATACAAAGTAGAAGAATTATTAGATGTTGTTGTTGATGTTGTCTTCTTATTACAAGAAAAAATTAAAATGAATAAGAATAAAAAACTAAAATATTTTTTCATACAAATTGATTAAACATTAAATACTAAACATGATTACGAATTAAATTTAAAAAGGATTAGAACAAAACGCAAATTAATGATATTTTATCATAAAAAAATGTATATTTAAAGTCTAAAACAATCTAATCGTTAAAATCATTTCTAGATGGATCTTATTAAAGCAAAAGAAGCTTTAAAAAAATATTTTGGCTATGAGCAGTTTCGCCCGATGCAGGCAGAAGTCATTCAAGCTGTTTATGATAAAAAAGATGTTGTTGTCTTAATGCCTACAGGAGGAGGAAAATCTATTTGTTTTCAAATACCTGCTGTAACACTTCCAGGAACATGTATCGTTATTTCTCCTTTAATTGCTTTAATGAAAGATCAAGTAGAAGGATTAAAATCAAATGGTATTGCTGCCGCTTATATGAATAGCAGTTTAGATACTATTGAAGCTAGAGCTATTGAAAATGACCTCATGCGTCAAAAAATAGATTTATTATATGTATCTCCTGAAAAAGCGGTTTCATCTGATTTTTCTACTCTACTCAAAAATATCCAAGTTAATATGATAGCTATTGATGAAGCTCATTGTATTTCTGCTTGGGGACATGATTTTAGACCTGAATATACACAGCTTAAATTTTTGAGGCAACAATTTTCTCAAATTCCAATTATTGCTCTTACTGCTACAGCAGATAAATTAACAAGAAAAGATATAGAACAACAACTTGCTTTTAAAAATCCAGAACGATTTATTGCTTCTTTTGATCGCCCGAATTTAAGTTTGAGTATTCGCCCCGCTAGAGGAAGATTAGATGCGATCCTTCAATTTATTCGTACTCGTCCTAACCAATCAGGCATTATTTATTGCTTAAGTCGAAAATCAACAGAAGACTTAGCAACAAAATTGAATAGGAACGGAATTAAGGCTGCTTTTTATCATGCAGGATTGAGTAATACCATGCGTTCTGACGTTCAAGAAGATTTTATTAATGATAATGTGCCTATTATTTGTGCTACAATAGCTTTTGGTATGGGAATTGATAAGTCTAATGTTAGATGGGTCATCCACTATAATTTACCGAAAAATATAGAAAGCTATTATCAAGAAATTGGAAGAGCAGGTAGGGATGGAGCTAAAGCAGATACATTACTTTTTTATAGTTATAATGATGTAAGAATTTTAAGAGATATTTTAAATGGTAATGAATCTGTTAATAATGATGTTCAATTAGCTAAATTGGAGCGGATGCAGCAATATGCAGATTCACTTATCTGTAGAAGAAAAATATTATTGAATTATTTTTCTGAAAATACAGAAGGAAATTGTGGCAACTGTGATATTTGTAAAAATCCTCCTCAACATTTTGATGGTACTGTTGTAAGTCAGAAAGCCTTATCAGCTATTTATAGAACTAAAGAGAAAATAGGTATTCAGTTATTAATTGATATTTTAAGAGGCTCAAAAAGAAAAGAAATCATAGAAAGAAAGTATCATTTAATCAAAACTTATGGCATTGGAGCTGAATATAGTGCTTTAGATTGGCAGCAGTTTTTGCAACAAATGATTAATTTAGGTTTGATTGAAATTGCTTATGACAATTATAATATTTTAAAATTAACTCCAGGAGCTCATGAAGTTTTATTTAAAAAGAGGAAAGTTAATTTAGTAAGAATGACTTCTATTCTTGAGAGAAGGAGTCAACAAAAAGCTAAACCTCAGCCTAAAACGCAACGAGAACGCTTACGAGATGAACTTTTTGAACAACTCAGACAATTAAGAAAACAAATCGCACAAAAGAAAGGAATTCCCCCTTATTTAATTTTTTCGGATGCTTCTTTAGAGGAAATGGCGGCTAGACGTCCTACTTCTGCTGAAGACTTTTTAGATATTTCTGGGGTAGGACAAAAAAAATTATATGATTTTGGGAAACTTTTTATGAAAAAAATCGAACAATATATAATAAGCAAAAGTAATTCAGGAGTAAAAATTAAAGGCTCTACTTACTTAATTACTTATAATTTATATAAAGAAGGGATAAGCCCTGAAGATATTGCAGTAAAAAGAGGCATTCACTCAAGTACAATATATTCTCATTTGATTCATTTATATGAAAAAGGAGAAGATATTAACATCGAACAATATATATCAAAAAGAGACCTTAATTCTATAAAAGAATTGTACAAAAAAAATTCAAAAATTACCCCCAAAGAAATTTTTGACTATAATGAAGGAAACTTAGAATATTATATGATTCGAATAGGGCTTAGCATTCTCAAAAAAGGAAAACTATATTCTTAATTTTTTATGTTAAAAAAATGGTATCATAAAATTATACATTTTGGAGTTAAAACATCAACAGATGTTTCTGAAAAAAGTAATATCATACTACTAAATCAAATCGGTTTAACGGTAGCTCTATTTTGTATTTATAACTTATTGGAGAATTTTATTTTTCAAGACTGGAATGCCATTTATGTTGTATCTACTTTTTTTGCTATATTCTCATTCACTTTTGTTTTAATTTATTTTCAAAAGATTACATTTGCAAAATACTATTTTACTATACTTTGTATTAGCATCATTACAGCTTTATATATATTGTATGGTCCTGAGCTAGGAGCACAATCAGCTTATTTAATGCTTGCTGTTTTTGTTTTATTTATTTTTAACCATCTTAAATATCAACTCCTATTATTAGGGTTTATACTATCCTGTTATTTATCTGCTCAATATTATTTTAGTCATTATGATTCTATATTTGCTCAT
>JAHDII010000290.1 GCA_020630895.1 Saprospiraceae bacterium | reverse complement strand
TAATGCAAATAAAGTTATAAAAAATATTCTAAATAATATATTACTTACGAAAAATAAACTTCCAGCCCTTCCATAATATTGGTTCGGAACTTTTCTAAATAAATAAGTTACTCTTTGAATTCTTGTCCCTGCATTTGTTATTCCTAATATGAATAATAAGAAATAAAAAATAAAAATATTTTGAGTGAGATTGAGTGTTAAAAATAATCCAGCAGTTATTAAAGTCATTATAATAATTGACATGGTAATAGAAATATATTTTTCTCTAAAGATATATCGAATAGCTAAACCAGCAAAAATAGCTCCTACACTATAATACATTTCTGAAGATGCATAAACATCTCCTTCAGCCAATAAATGTTTTTCTACATAAATAGGATTATTATAGAATAAAGACACTAAAACACAAACAAAAATAGAATATGATGCTATACCAAAAATAAGTATTGATGTATTTTTTTTCAAAAATTGATAGCCTGTAAATATTCTATGAAATACCGTACCTCCTTCATCTTTTCTTTGTATCAATGCTTGGTATGAAATAAAATAAATGATGATTAAACTTAAAAAATATGTAATTCCATCTATTAAAAAAATATGATGAATTTCCCAAGCAGCAATTTCTCTTCCTATATTTATAGGAAAACCAAAAAGTGCAAAAGAATTATTTTTTGTTCCTTCTAATAAAAGAGCTGCTCCTGCTCCTGCCATCATGCTCGCTACTTGTCCTTGTATTTCTAGGTAAGAGGTTATTTTTCCATAATATTTTTTTTCTGTTATTTCTTGAGCAAATGCATATAAATTAGGATAATGCAAATTGTAATTCATAAAGGTGAATAAATAAACAAAACCTACCATTAACCAAGGAACGCCATTATTTTGAAATCCATAAAATGAAACTCCTAACAACAAAATTCCCATCACAAAATTTAATACCAAAAATATTTTTTTGCGATCATATTTATCTACAAGCGTTCCTGAAAAAGGGCCCCAAAAAAGAGAAACAAATGTAATAGCAGCATATAAATATCCAAATTGTACTGTATCGCCAGATTGAGTAAAATACCAAGGAATAGCAATCATACTGATTCCTTGTGCTACACCAGAGATAGAATTAGCTATAAATAATAAAATAATAGCCTTCTTATTTTTCCAATTTATTTGTTTTGAGATATTCAAACTATTTTTATTAGACTACAAGTCTAATCATTAAATAGAACATATCATAACAGTAGGCAAAATGATTTTTTATAATAGTTGCAGCTTAAATTTTATATAACTCCTTATTAAAAGTTCTATTTTTTTATAATTAGAAATTCTAATTCGTTCCTTTTTGATTTTTTTTATAGAAGTATTTTTTAATTTTTGAAGTAATTTTTCATAATATCGATAGGCTATAAAAACGCCTAATTTTGCTTCTTGAGGTAGTTTTAAAACTCCTTGGTAGCCTTCATTAAAATCTGCTTCGATTTCTTTTATTATTTTTTCTTTTGCAGAACTATCTAAAACATTCAAATCAATATTTGGGAAATACGTTCTTCCTAAGTGTTCTGTATCATCTTTTAAATCTCTTAAAAAATTAACTTTTTGAAAAGCAGAACCTAATTTCATAGCTGAATGCTTTAAGGCATCAAATTTATCTTTATTTCCTTTTACAAAAACTTGTAAACACATTAATCCTACTACATCTGCCGATCCATAAATATAATTTTCAAATTCTTCTTGTGTCAGATAATCTGATTTGGTCAAATCTAAACGCATACTTTCTATAAAAGCATTAATGTATTTTAAATTGATTTGGTATTTATGTACTGTAGTTTGAAATGAGTGGAGTATTGGATTTAAACTTATTTTTTGCTCTAATGCTATATATAATTGCTTTTCAAAATTATCTAATAAAAAAGGTTTATCATAAGCATGAAACGTATCTACTATTTCATCTGCAAAACGAACAAAACCATAAATGTTATAAATATCTTGACGAATAGAAGGAGCTAACATTTTGGTAGCTAAAGAAAAAGAAGTACTGTATTTTCTAGTCACTGTTTGACTAAAAGAAAAGGAAACTGTATCAAAAAGCTCTTTTGTAGATGACGTTTCTTGCATGTAACTTAGCTCATTTTCTGTAAAAATAGGCTTTTTTTTTATTTTGTTCAATTTTTTCATAAAAAAGTTAAACAAAAATTAATGAGCCTCAAAATTACCGACTTCAGCAAGAAGTTCAACTAAAGATGTAAAAGTTCTAGTTTGAAGAGGAAGTTCTTCTTGCTTTATATACTGTACTTGCTGACCCAATATCCAAAACTCTATATTTTTATCATGCAAAATAGTTGAATAAAATTTTTCTAAATAATCAGACAAATTATTGACTTCTGGCTGAACCGTAAAATAGGAAATGAAAATGAGCCGATTATTGGAAGATGAAAAAACATTCAAACAATCAATAGGAACAGACTGTCCTAAAAAAACAGTGCAAAATTCTCTATTCAATAATTCATAATTTAAATAAATAATGCCTATATCATGCACTTCATTATCAGGCAAGAACAATACAAATTGATTGGATTGATTTTTCTTGGGAAGTATTAATAATTTCTCGGTTCGGACTAAAATTTTTTGTCGCATCAAATTAGAAATAAAATGTTCGTGTGCAGGGTTTATAATTTCTGTTTGCCACAACCATCCTAATTCTTGTAAAAAGGGAATAAAATAATTTTGAAAAATTTCAGAAAAAGATAAATGAAGGTTCAATTTTTGAAAAATTTGCTCAAATAACTGCTGAT
Source organism: Saprospiraceae bacterium (assembly GCA_020630895.1). Lineage (GTDB taxonomy): Bacteria > Bacteroidota > Bacteroidia > Chitinophagales > Saprospiraceae > JAHDCE01. The sequence continues at coordinate 1,353 of JAHDII010000290.1, read as the reverse complement.
CAAAACTCAGCATTGCTACTTTCATTTGATGCAATATATGATTTTCAGTTAATTTTTCATCTAATATTTTTTGACAATGTTCTATTATTTCATTGGGTGCAAACTGTGCAATTTTAGAGATTTTATAATCATTATTATATAATAATACAATATTTAATAAATGCTTTAAACTTGAAATGGAGTAATATCTAATATTTGTATCTGTTCGTTCTGGACTTAATAAATTGTAGCGTTTTTCCCAAATCCTTATGGTATGTTTTTTTATACCAGAAAGATTTTCCATATCATTAATCGTAAACACTGTTTTAATAAAATCCATATTCCAATTATACACATAATAATTATTACAACTATCAAAATTAGTTATTTTTATTGATTTTATTCCAAAATGCTTCTTGATAAGTACCACCAATAGGAATATATTTTTCATGAATTACAATCCTATTTCTTTCGATATAATCAATTTTATTGATGGCAATGATAAATGATTTATGTACTCTAATGAATTGATTTTCTGGCAACCGTTCTACAAAACTTTTAATTTTTTCTAGTGTCAATATTTTTTTTTCATGAGTTTGAATATTTACATAGTCCCCTAGTCCTTCAAAATATAAAATATCTGATACATTTATTTTTTTGACTTTATATTCCGTTTTCACAAAAATATAATCAACATTAGAAGGAACAGGATTTAATTTTTTAGCTATTGTTTCTATTTTTAAAATTCTTTCTTTGGCTTTATTTACAGCAATGATAAATCTTTCTAAAGAAATCGGTTTTAATAAATAATCTATTACATCAAATTCATAACTATCTAAAGCATATTGTTCGTAGGCAGTTGTTAAAATAAAATTTGATTTATTAGATACAATTTTCATAAATTGAATTCCTGTTAATTCTGGCATTTGAATATCTAAAAAAATTAAATCAACAGAATTTTCTTGAAAAAACTGAAGGGCTTGAATAGGATCAGTAAAAGAATGAAGCAATTCTAATCCTTCTGTTTTATCAACATAATCTGATAATAATTTTATAGCTAATGGTTCGTCGTCTATAATGATACAAGTTAACATATATTTTTTAATTTCAATTTAACAGAAAATTCATCTTCATTATGATGAATATCTAAATTATGATTTTCAGGATAAATTAATGACAATCGTTTTTTGATATTATTTAAACCAATTCCTCCTATTTTATCTTTTTGCTGTTTTTTAATTTTATTTTTTGATATAAAAATTAAATCGTTCTTTTCTTTTTGCAAAGAAATTTGAACAGGATTTTGAATATTATTCAAATCTCCATGTTTAAAAATATTTTCTACAAAAGGTATTAAAATAAAAGGAGGAATTA
>JAHDII010000289.1 GCA_020630895.1 Saprospiraceae bacterium | reverse complement strand
TAATGCTCGCTGCAGCATGGTTTCACCTCTTACAACGATAATGATAACCAATATTTATTGTGTAATCATTCGAAACAAGGTATAAAATAAAGTTGGTAACTTAGTCTGACTAAGTTACCAACAATTTTTGTAAATAAATTTCATAATTAAATTGAGGGGTATGAGTTGTTTTTATTCAAATTGCCAAATAATTTGTAAAAAAGTAGCATTAGAGAAATCTTCATTGTTTATAATCGTATTTCCAGAAATACCACTCAAAAAGCCTAAAGAATTACATTCGCTATCTTTTACTTCTGCTGCAAAATCTGCTCCACAATTTCCTTCAGTAAATACATAAACTAATTGTTCTTGAAAACGGTATTCACCTACCGCAGAACCTTGTTCACAGCTTAAATTATTTTTGAATAGATTTATTTCATCATGAATACAATCAGAAATGTTTTTATATTTAAAATCTTTACAACTATAAACTAAAAATGATAAACTCAATAGAAAATAAATTATATTTTTCATAATATTATTTTTTTATTAATTTTACAGACATACCTAAAGACAATTGAAATGATTCAAAAGGTTGGGTAATAAGAAAAATATTATGAAAAAAAAAGTTACAGGAATAGGAGGTATATTTTTTAAATGTGAAAATCCTGAAAAAATGAGAGCATGGTATGCTCAAAATTTAGGATTAGTAACTAATGAATATGGTTCTGTTTTTGAATTTAGAAAAGCAGATAATCCAGAAAAAAAAGCATACTTAAACTGGAGTCCATTTAAAAACGATACTCAATATTTCCAACCCTCAAAAAAAGATTTTATGATCAATTATAGAGTTGAAAATATTGAGGAGTTAGTCAAAGAATTAAAAGAAAATGGAATTACTGTTTTAGATGAAATTGAAGAATTTGAATATGGTAAATTTGTTCATATTCTTGATCCCGAAAATAATAAAATAGAATTATGGGAGCCTGTAGATAAAATCTTCACCAATTGGTACGAAGGGAAAACAACAAAATAATTGTTTTTAATTGAATTCATAAAAACGAATACACCCTTATTCATCTTTGTTGCATCTATTGTAGTAAAAAGTAAAAATGAAGTGGTTTATTTTTTTAATTATTGGATATACTTCTTTTTTTATAGATAAAAAAGATGGAATAATAACAGCTCAAACCGATAAAGAAATATATTCTTTAGGAGATACAATTTATGTGAAAGTTGAATCAGATTCTTTATTTCGTTTAGCTACTAATGGTGCTTGTTCTGCTCAAATTCTGTCTCCTGTGTGTGTTAAAGAAATTGATGGAAAATGGGATGAAAATTATGCTGTTGGACGTCAAATGTGTTGCGGCTTACCTTATTCTCAGCCAATGAAAAAAACAGAATATACGATTACAACAATTCAAGAAAAAGGAAAATGGAAGATTTTAATTCCCATTTATGGTCAAATGTGTGAAACGAATTCTTTTGTGATCGAATAAAAATGACTATTTACTATTTATTAAAAATAAAAAATATGAAACCAATAACTTCAATACTTGCACTATTTGTTCTAATTAATCAGATGTATGGGCAAATAGATACTACAACTATTTATAAAAATTTAGAGTCTAAAAAATTCTATTCTGTTAATATTTATTCGGAGAATCAAAAAGGGGAAACCGTTTACAAAGTTAATGGAAAAATTGTTTCTAAATCTACGTATGACAAATATAAGTCAAAATGGAAGAATATAAATAATTGCTGTCCATGCATACTTGAATCATATGATGAAGATGAGAATTTAATAAGTGAAGCTGTTTCATGTACTGATTGTAGAGTAGGCTGGTTCAAAACTTATTATAAGAATGGAAATATAGAATTAGCAGGAAAGTATAAAGAAAATCCTACTGGTAATTGGGATGACATTTGGAATCGAGGTTATTGTAGTGTTCCAGATGGAAAATGGACCTATTTTTCGGAAGATGGAGATACACTTTATTCAGAGTTTTGGAATAATGGCGTCTTTATTAAACAAATACCCGAACAAAATAAAGTTGAAATTTGGGATATAAAAGTTCAATTTAAAGGTCAAGATATTAAGACATGTACAATACCCATTGCCAAAATTGGTAAATTAACTATTCAACCTAAATACAAAAACAGTAATATAGATTCTAAAATAAAAATTGAGTTTGAAGTTTCAGCTAATGGACACAAAATGAATAAAAAGGAATTCTCCCTACAGTCTTTTAAAAAAATTGATGTTTCCGAAATGCTTTCAGAAGTAGGAATTCCAAAAGATAAAAAGACTTCATTTCTATTGAATGTATATTCTGAAGGAAAAGTAATTAGAAGCTTTTATTTGAATGTAAAAAATAAATAATGAAAATATTTTTTCACATGGTAAGGAAAGTGGTCCTGAAGGAAGAAAAATAAAATTACTTTCAGCTATAGCAAATGATTTAGGTTTTGAAACATACTCAGTTGATTATAGAGGTATAACATCTGCTAATAAGAGAGTTGAAATATTAGAGGGGAAATTAAAAGATTTAGATGCTAAAAAAATAATATTAGTAGGCTCTAGTATGGGCGGATATGTTTCAACTATAATGGCTTCAAGAGTTCAAGTTTTAGGTTTGTTTTTATTATGTCCAGCTTTGTATATGGAAAATTATGAAACACAAGAATACAATATTAAAACAACAAATATTACGATCATTCATGGTTGGAGAGATGAAGTCATTCCTTTTAATAATTCGGTAAGATTTGGATTAAAAAATTCAGCAAATGTCATTTTAATAGAAGATAATCATAGATTGAAAAAATCATATTCAATTTTAGAAGAACAATTCTTATTTTTTTTAAAGTCTATTCAGTCATCAAACGTTATTTCAAAAAATTGATAAAACGAAAAATATTTAACTAGAAATAGATATTTTTTTTTGTAAAAAATCTTTTAAAGAAAAATGAGGATATTCTATTTTTTTTTCATCCCAATGATGTAATAATTCTAAAGCACTTTCAATATTAATATTATTTTGATATTGCATTACATATTTTTTTTGTTGATGAAAATGCTTCGCTAAATATTCTTGTTCGGTTTGTCCTGGAGTAGGAATTAAAATGGCTTTTTTATTTAAAACAGATAAATCCATTAAAGTACTATAGCCTGAACGTGTAATAATAATTTCAGAAGCACAAATAGCTTTATTTAATTCCTGTGAAGTGAGATAAGAAATAACATTTATATTTTGATGAATGGTATAAGATTTTTTTTCTTCAGTTTTTCCTTTTACAATTAATACTTTGCCTTGAATATTTTTGATTTGTAAAATAATTTTTTCTTCTAAAATACTTCGTTGTGGTTCAGGACCAGATAATACAACAATGATTTTATATTGAATAGGAACATTTAATGGTTTCATTCTAGTCAATGTTCCTATATATTTTATGTTTTTAAAAATAGGAGGATGAGATAAATTACCAGAAATATTGGGAACATTTTCAAAGTCAGGTACCCAAATTTCATTATATTTTTTTAGCCAAAAACGATTAGCAGCATTTCCTAAAAATTGAGCTATAAAATTATCAATTTTTAGATTTAATTGATGAGTAATAAAAAAAGAGGGAATCTTAGAATCATAACAACCAAAACGATTATCAGAAATAATATAATCAATATTATATGTTGTTATAATTTGCTTCATTTTCTTTTTTTCTGCAAAAGCAGCTTTTGTAATTTGAGGAAGCTGTCGCAACATATTTAAAACCATATTCTCAGAATAATATCGAATATTATACGAGGGAAGTTCTATAGAATCTAGTTGAGGAAATTCTTTTTGTAATAATAATAAAGAACGCCCATCTGAAGCAATTATAACCTCATGTTGTAGGTCTAAAAGAGCTTGAATGATAGGAATAGATCGAGTGGCATGTCCTAGCCCCCAATCTAAAATAGCAATTAATATTCGCTTTTGATTTTTAATAAGAAAATGTTTTTATTATTTTTACGTTATCTTTAAAGGACTAAAGGTAAAAGAAATGAAAAAGATAAATAAATTTTTAGCATTAATTGCTGTTGTAGCAATATTAACTAGCTTCGCAGGTTGTAAAGCAAATGGATGTGGTTGTCCTAAATTCTCTATTGAAGTGGGTATACCCAAATA
>JAHDII010000288.1 GCA_020630895.1 Saprospiraceae bacterium | reverse complement strand
AAACAATTTATTTTTGAAGATTATTCTCCTTCAGAATTAATGGAAATTGCACATCTGATGTTTGATAAAGAAGATTTAAAAATGAATGAAGAAGCAACTTCCACCCTCGATAAATATATTCATAATTTAATAGGAAATAAACATAAATATTTTGGTAATGCAAGAACGGTTAGAAAAATAGTCGCCGAAGCTATCAAAAATCAACATTTAAGAATGGCAGATATTCCTGTTGAAAAACGTCAAGGCGAAATGATTTATATTGTTACAAAAGAAGATGTCCAAGATTTCAATTTAATGGAAGAAGATATTCGTCCAGGAATAGGTTTTAAATAATATAAAAAAAAAGAACGAAAATATTTTCGTTCTTTTTTTATTCTAGTCCTCTAAAAATGATTGTCTATATTTTTCTAAAAAAACCTGCATTTTATTTTCCAATTTTTCAATATTAATCTCTCGATTATTTTTTTCTTTTTCTACATATATCGTTTGAGAAGGTAAAGCAAAATGTACATCTAATTCTTTAGCTAATTTTAATATTTCTAACATTAAATTTTGTTTTGTTCTTAATTCTTTTGACCAACCATCTGCTACAAAAAATGTTTGTAAAAATATATTCAAAGATGAAGGATTAAATTCACTCAAATGTACTTGAGTTTTTTCATCTAAAGAAAAAGGATGCAATCTTACAATTTCTTCTATTCCTTCAATAAAAATTTGAATTAATTCAGGAGGAGTATCATAATTAATTTGAATATTTGTTCTATATCTTCGATATACTCTTCGACCTAAATTATTAATTACTTCACTTGCTATTTTTCCATTAGGAATAGAAATAATAGAAGTGTCCGATGCTTGTAATCTCGTACTGCGAAATCCTACTTGCTCTACAACTCCTTGTGCTTTTGAAGTAATGATATAATCTCCAATATCAAAGGGTTTATCTACAAAAATCATCAAGGCTCCTATTAAATTATTAACAGAATCTTTTGCCGCTAAAGCTACAGCAAGACCACCTACAGAAACTCCCGTAATTAAAGCAGTTACATTAATATTTAAACGATTTAAAATAGCAATTAAACCAAAAACAACAATCGAAATTTGTATAATTCTTTTAAAAATAATTAATAATTGATCATCCATTTTTGTTTCAGTATCTTCAATAACTTTAGATACAAATAACATACAAAAATCAAATATTTTTAAAGCTAGAAAAATGAAAAATGAAAATCTAAGAACATCAAAAACAAGATGAATTATTCTTGAAAAGTGAATCGGAAATTGTAAAACAGTAACAAACATTTTTAATAAAAACACAACAGCAATTAAACTTAAAATTCTCGCTATTTCATGTACCACTTTTTCATTAGAAATATCTTTACCAAAACGTGTTTTTGTAAAACCTAATAAAAATAAATCAAATATTTTTGTAAGAATTAAATAAATAATAAAACCAGCTAATAATAAAAGTGCAAAACCTACATATTGCCATATCATTAAACCTAAAAATTTACCTGTGCCAAAACGAGGAAAAAAATTTAATAACATATCACTTCCCCAAGGATATAACTCTTTATGTATGAAAGGAATTAATTCTACAGTTTCTTCTGAATAATACCAATTGTTATTCTTTTTTTCGAGATAAATCTTAGGTAACTCTTTAGGAAATAAAATATATTTATTCTTTCCTAAAGAATCTTGATAATTTATTTCTTTAGGAATTCTTGACATTACAACAAAAAGTCCTTTAGCATCTAAAATTTGTTTAATTTTAATAACATTTTCAATTGCTTTTTTCTCATCATTATACAATATTGTTTTAGCTGCTTTTGAACTATTATAGGTTTCTGATTGTAAATGATGTAAATGGGTATATACAGTTTGATAAGGTGTTGACAAATCAAAATCTGTATTTTCTTGTGCAATATTTATTTGACTTAAAAAAAGTAATACAATAAATAATAAATTAGTTTTCATTTCAATTGGTTTTTAAATAACTTCGCCACAAAAGTAATTTATTTTATAGGATAAAAATCATTATTATGAAAAAAACACCATTACAAAAAACAGAACAACAATGGAAAGAAGAATTAAATGATTTAGAATACCATGTCCTTAGAAATAAAGGAACAGAACGTCCCTTTACAGGTAAATATGACAAGTTTTATGATGAAGGAACTTATTCTTGTGCAGGTTGTGAACATGAATTATTTACTTCTGAACAAAAATATAATTCAGGTTGCGGTTGGCCTGCATTCTGGGGAGAATTAGAATCTGCTGAAATCAAGCAAATAGTTGATCATTCTCACGGAATGATTCGAACAGAATTAGTTTGTTCTAAATGTGAAGGACATCTAGGACATATTTTTACAGATGGTCCTCCTCCCTCTGGTAAAAGATATTGTATTAATTCCGTTTCTTTAAAATTTACACCAAACGCTAAGTAATTTTAGCATATTCTATAGCAACTTCAGCAGCTAATTGAGCATTATTAAAAACTAATTCAATATTAGCAGCTAAACTTTTCCCTTTGGTGATTTTTTTAATATAAGATAACAGAAAAGGAGTAATAGCTTTACCTGTTATATTTCTTTTTTTAGCTTCTAATAACGCTTCTTGAATTGCCTTATCAATTATCTGTTCATCCATTGAATATTTTTGGGGAATGGGATTAGAAACTAAAACTCCCCCTTGCAAATCCATTTCCCATTTTGTCTTCAAAAAAGTAGCAATTTCTTGTGGCGTTCTCATATTAAAATCAACTTTAAAACCACTTTTCCGGGTATAAAAAGCAGGAAAATCTTCAGTTTGATATCCCAATACAGGAACTCCCATCGTTTCTAAATATTCCAATGTTAATCCAATATCTAAAATAGATTTCACTCCTGCTGAAATTACAGCTACATTTGTTTGGGCTAATTCTTGCAAATCAGCAGAAATATCCATCGTTTGTGCTCCTTCTCGATGAACACCTCCTATTCCTCCTGTAGCAAAAATAGAAATACCTGCTTGTTGAGCAATAATCATTGTTGCTGCAACTGTAGTAGCACCATTCAATTGTTTTGAAATAACATAGGGCAAATCTCTTCGACTTGTTTTATATACATTTGTTCCCTCCTTTCCTAATAATTCAATCTCACTTGAACTTAATCCTACCTTAACCTTTCCTTCAATTAAAGCAATAGTAGCAGGAATAGCTCCTCCATTTCTAATTCTCTCCTCTATTTTCAATGCCATTTCTACATTTTGAGGATAAGGCATTCCATGGGATATAATAGTAGATTCTAGAGCAACTATCGGTTTTTTACGATTTAAAGCCTCCTTAATTTCTGATTGATATAGTATCATAATTTTTCACTTTTAGAACTCTAATTATTCCCTTTTTTTACAAAAAAAATAAAATTCATCAGCATTTTATTAATGATTCAAGTTTCTTATGTTAAAGAAATTAATAATTTAAAGATTTTTAATAACTTTACTCCTTATTAAACCTTATTTTTTTATTTTTTGATTAAAAATTATTTTATGAAAAAGAATTTAACCTTTTTATCTTTTATTTTCATATTGATGTTGGGTCTATCAACCAACATTAACGCACAATGTATTCCTGGTGCAGCTGCTACAGTTGCTGGAACAGCTGATGCTAATACAGGTACTACATTTAATTTTACAGGAGTACCAGTAGGGAATGTTATTGAATTAGTTGCTACTAGTGCCACTGATGCCTTTCAATTTGATTTATGTAGCAACACTCCTAATGGTTGGACTGATGGAACAGATGACACAAATATTACAATTTTAGATGCAAATGCAGCTACTGCGAATAGCTTAGGTTATCTAGATGATGGTTGTACAAATGGAGCTGGACCAAATTTTTGGGGCCCTACTTTTGGTACATGGACTGCTCCAGCAGCAGGTACTTATTATGCATTCTTAAACGAATGGGATTGGGCTGCTGGCTACCCTGGAAATGGTGGTAATGGAGATGCTTGTTGGGGTGCTGCTAACAGTACTGCTAGCTATGATATTACTATTAATGTTACAGCTCCTCCTCCTTGTAATGTAGGTACATTAACTACTACAGATATTAATAATGGTGCTGCTCCTGTTGAACTTTGTCCAGGTGAAACTTATAGCATTACATCTGATGG
>JAHDII010000287.1 GCA_020630895.1 Saprospiraceae bacterium | reverse complement strand
ATTAAAATAAAAAAAGAGATATTATAAAAATTAATTTGTTCAGGATTAATATAAATTCCCTTTTGTCCAAAAAAAATAAAATTATAAAATTCATTAAAGAAAAAAGATAAAGTTTCAGGATTAGTAATTTTAAAATATATCAATAAAATAATTCCTATTATTGTATTCACTAATGGTCCTGCCATAGCAATTACAAACTCTCCTAAAGGAGAATCAGGGAGTCGCTGAATTCTAGCAACACCAAATAATGGAGAAATAATAATATCGTCTGTTTGGATACCATATTTTTTTGCAGCTATGGCATGTCCATATTCATGAAGAATAACACAAAGACAAATAAGTAAAAAAATAATAAAAAAATAAATAATATTTTGAGAGCCAATATCAGGTCTTTCAATTAAATAAAAAGAAAAAGGAATTAATAAAATAAATGTCCAATGAATTTTTAAAGGAATACCAAAAATCTGAGCTATTTTGAAAGAAGGTTCCATTTATTTTAATTTCTGATTATTTGCATGACGATTTTTATCTCTCTTTGTTTTTTTGTTTAGATTATTTTTGAGAGCCGTAGTTAAATCAATACCTGTTTGATTGGCTAAACAAATTAAAACAAAAAGAACATCTGCCATTTCGTCTGCTAAATCATTTTTAGAATTAATTTCTTGTTCTTTGGTTTTAAAAGATTGTTCGCCATAAATTCTTGCCATTAATCGAGCTACTTCTCCAACTTCTTCTGTTAAAATAGCAGTATTAGTCAATTCATTATAATACCTAACGCCTATTGTAGTTATCCAATTATCTACTATTTTTTGAGCCTCTTGAATTGTCATAAATTATTCTTTATTTTTAGAATCTATAATAATAGTAACAGGACCATCATTTAAAAGTTGAACTTTCATATCTGCTCCAAATTCTCCTGTTTGAATATTCAACAAAGAATCTAATTTCAGTTGTTGAATAAATTTTTCATATAAAGGAATAGCAATATCTGGTTTTGCTGCTTTAATATAGCTTGGTCGATTTCCTTTCTTTGTACTAGCATGTAAAGTAAATTGACTCACAACAATTATTTCTCCTTTTACATCTTTAACAGATTGATTCATTATTCCATTGTTATCATTAAAAATTCTAAGATTAGAAATTTTTCTGCAAAGCCATTCAATATCGTTTTGATCATCATCATTTTCAATACCTAAGAGAATTAATAAACCTAAATTAATTTTAGATTTTATTTGTTGATCAATAGTTACAGATGCTTCACTAACTCTTTGTATAACAACACGCATTTTTTTTAAGTAAAAGTATATCTTTCATTATCATAATGCAATATTTTTTAAAATAATTGTAGAAAAAAAAGCTATACCAAATTAATGATATAGCTTCTTTCTTCTTTTGAAAAATAAAAATTTCTATTTTCCGAAATTTTTATACATATTTTGTAATTGAGAATTGTTTTCTTTTGCCTTAATATCTGAAATATATTTTTTTATTTTCATAGCATTATCTACATCTCCTTGTGCTTTAAGGAATTGATATAAATCATCTAATGCTTTTGTTCCTCCATATCTTCTCCAAGGAGATTCATTCATATTTTCAGAAAGATTAAATAAATTTTTACCTGCAACTAATATTTTATCTGTTCCTCCTTTCATAGATAAATTAGCATAACTACCAATGAAATTAATAGCTGGATATCCATTAAATTCACTTAAATGTTTTTCAAAGAAAGGCATCTTAGCAATTTCTCCTTTTTCTGCATATAATTTTCCTACAGCAGCAAGAATACTAGCACTTTCTTCTTTTTCTAATTTAGGAGCATAACTAATAGCTTCATCAATATCTAAAACAGCTAAAGCTTCTAAACCAGCGGCAATAACAGTATAAGATTTTTCATTTGAAATAGCACTTTTTACAATATTAGTATGTTGTTTATCTCCTATTTCAGCTAATTTTAATAAAGCGGATGCTTTTACTTTTGAATGAGGATCATTTTTAGCAATGTCAGCAATTTTAGTAATAACAGCAGGATTATCAGTCAATGTAACAGCATCAAGTGCTAAGTTTCTAATTGCCCAAAATTTATCATTTAATGCTTTTTCTCTAATCGTTTTAACAGCATTACTAGAACTTTCTTTCGTTCCTAATAAGGCAGTATATCTATCTTTAAACAAAGGAGCATTATTAAATTGGAAAACATACTCTTCTTCACTTTTATTGTTTTCCTCAAAAGAACCTAAAAGATAATGTTCTGCATCAGCAAGAATTAATTTAGGTTTCGCTGAAACAGGAAATCTAAATGTTTGTTCTCTTTGATCCATTTGAACCATTTTTCTAATAGGAGCTTTATTATTAGTTAAATAAATATCAATAGCCATAGGTAAAATAAAAATACCAGGATAATTACCTTCTTGTGTTTGCTTTATAGAAACAATAGCTTCTGAACTACTAGCATCATATCCATATTCTATATTTACAGTAGGATGCCCTTCTTCAAAATACCATTGATTAAAAAACCAGTTTAAGTCCATTCCTGTAACATCTTCCATTGCTAATCTTAAATCATGAGCTTCAACAGCTTCAAATTGATTATCAGTAAGATATTTTTTTAACCCAGCTCTAAAGGCATCATCTCCAACCGTTTTTCTAAGCATATGAAGTACTGCACCTCCCTTATTATAACTATGAGCATCAAACATATCTTCTTTATCATTATATCCAAAATGAATCAAAGGATGAGCTCCCATCATTGTTGCAGAATTCAAATATCCTGCTTGTTCTCCAAATAAATGATAATCTGCTGCATCACGACCATATTCATGCTCAAACCATAAATATTCACTATAATTAGCAAAACCTTCATTCATAGTAAGATTTGCCCAACTTTCACAAGTCACTAAATCTCCAAACCAGTGGTGCATCAATTCGTGAGCTACAATTCTTTCATTCGTATTATCTATTAATTCTCTATCTGTTCTTTGAACAAAATCACCAAAAATAACTCCTGTTGTATTCTCCATTGCTCCAGAAACATAATCTCTTACTACAACTTGAGAATATTTTTGCCAAGGATATTTTACACCTACATAATCAGAAAAGAAAGTTAACATTTCAGGCGTATTAGAAAAGATAGCTTTAGCATGTTTTTCATATTTAGGCTCTACATAATATTGTAATAACATCCCCTCCCACTTTTCTTCAACGATAGCAAAATCTCCAATAGCTAACATAAATAAATAAGGAGCATGAGGCATATCCATATCCCAATAATCTGTACGAGTTCCATCACTATTTTTCTTAGATGATTTTAATAATCCATTAGAAAGAGTTTTAAATTCATCCCTTACAGTAAGATAAATTTCTTGTGTAGTTCTTTCATTGGGTTTATCAACAGTAGGAAACCAAGCAGAATTATTTTCTGTTTCTCCTTGAGTCCAAATTTGTTGAGGTTTATCCCCTTCATCTTTAGTAGGATTAATAAAAAACAGTCCTTTATCTGAAGTAATAGCAGCACTTCCTCCAGCTTTACGCTCATTAGGTTTTGCAGTATAATCAATAAAAACTTGATACTTTTCTTTTGCAGAAAATTCTTTTCCTAGGGCAATCGTTAATATCTCATCATCATAATCATATTCTACTTTTTTACCATTCACTTCAATAGCATGAATATCAAAGCCTTTAGCATCTAATTCAAGTATATTTGTAGAATAAAAAAGAGGTTTAAAATCTAACCATGCTTTACCTAAAACATGTTGCTTTTCCCAATTAAAAGAAAGTTCTAATTTGGTATGAAGTAAGTCATTAGTTCTTTTATAACTTGGATTATATGTAGGAAGTTCATAAACTTTTTCTTCTTCAACGACATCTGGCTTCACTACGATTTCTTCTAAGTCTCTTTTTTCTACAGGCTCTTCTTTTACAATTTCTGAAGGACCTTTACAACTCATAATAAAAAGAGGTAGTATTAAAGCCCCTTTTAATACATTGGATAATTTCATAATTTAGATTATTTTTTAATTATAGTCGCAAAAATAATGATAATATTTGGCTTCGTATAAATCAATAGAAATAAAGAAACTTTTATTTTTAGTGATATCTTATTTATAAAGTCTTTTTTTTTCATAAAAGGCTGCAAATATTTGCAACCTTTATTTTTTATATTTGTTTTTTAATTTAAT
>JAHDII010000010.1:11618-25363 GCA_020630895.1 Saprospiraceae bacterium | reverse complement strand
CATTATATTATTCTGAATTATTAAATAATAAATGGGAAAATATAGAAAAAATCGCACAAGGAAATAATTGGTTTGTCAATTGGGCAGATTTTCCTTCTCTTTGCAAAAATGGTTCACATATCGCTAGTCATTGGTTACAAAAAAGTGCTAATGGAACGTATGATTATGATATTAAAATTGCAATAAAAAATAATAATAATTGGAACACTCCTTTTATTCCTCATAGAGATAGTATCCAAGCAGAACATGGTTTTGTGAGTATGCTTCCTTTAGAAAATGGAAATTTCTTTGCTACCTGGTTAGACGGTAGAAATACAAAATTAAATACACATTCTGATACCCAACATGATGATCATGGACATGGGCATGGAGGCCCAATGACCTTACGTGTAGCTGAATTTGATGTAAATGGGAATTTAAGTCATGAAAAAGAAATTGATAATAAAGTATGCGATTGTTGTCCAACAGATGCTGCTTTATTACCAGATGGTTGGGTTGTTGTTTATAGAGATCGAACAGACAAGGAAGTTAGAGATATTTCTATGGTAAAGAAAACAAAAGATGGAATATTACAACCTAAAAAAATTACTCATGACAATTGGGAAATTGCAGGTTGTCCTGTTAATGGTCCAGCCATTGCTAGTAATAAAAATCAACTAGCAGTCGCTTGGTTTTCTGCTCCTGAAAATAAAGCACAGGTGAATGTTATTTTTTCTAAAGATGGAGGAAATCATTTTTCTACTCCCATATCAATAGATGATGGAAATCCAAACGGAAGAGTTGATATTGAATTTATGGATGCCAATCAAGTATTAGTGACTTGGATGGAAAGTATAAAAACAGCTAAAGAAACTCACTCTGAAATAAGAGCAAAAATAATTCATCAAAATGGAAATATTTCCGATAGTTTTACTTTAACAAGAATTAGTTCTAGCAGAAAAAGTGGTTTTCCTATTCTAGCAAAAACAAAAAATAAATATTATTTATCTTGGACAGATGCACTAGTAGAAAAACAAAAAATTAAAACAGCAGAAATTATTATTCAATAATCTTTTTTGATATTGGAAGTCGAAAGAATATGACATTAATTTATAAATATGAAAATTTGTATCGCTCAAACAAAATCGAGTTCTAAAAATATTTCACTGAATATAAAAAACCATATTCAGTGTATTAAAACAGCTATACAGTCCGATGCAGATTTAATTATTTTTCCTGAATTATCTCTAACAAATTATGAACCTACCCTAGTTCAAAAAAATGCTTTTCATCTTAATGATCCAAGATTTAATCTATTTCAAAAATTAAGTGATCAAAATAATATTGTTATAGGAATTGGAGTTCCAATAAAATCAAGCAAAGGAATTAAAATTGGTTTGATTTTCTTTCAAAAAAATAAACATAACGAAATTTATTACAAACAACTTTTACATTCTGATGAACTACCTTATTTTATTCCTGGAGAACATCCTTACTACTTGAATATAAAAAATAAAAAAATTGCTTTTGGAATTTGTTATGAAGTATTTCAATTCAATCATTTTAAAAATACAATGGATAAAAATGTAGATTTTTATATCGCCAGTGTAGCAAAAAATGAAAAAGGGATTAAAAAATCTTTTGACTATTTATCTAAAAATGCGGCTGATTATAACATACCTATTTTAATGGCTAATTGTATAGGAGATTGTGGTAATTCTTTAAGTGTGGGACAAAGTGCTATTTGGAATGCACAAGGAAATTTATTAGAACAATTAGATGATATAAATCAAGGAGTTTTAATTTATGATACCATATCCAATTCTGTTCATAAAATATTTTTAAATAATGATTTTATCCCTAATTAAAAATATTCCTTTTATTAAAAAAATATATTTACACATTGGAAATCAATGGGTGAATAAAAAATTAAAAACGGTTATTCCTCATTTAATTTTTAATAAAAATATTATTGATATAGGAAGTGGTAATGGTATGGTGGCTCATTATTTAAAAAATAAAGAATATTCTATCACCGCTTTAGATGTTGCTAATTTATCTATTCATCCTCAAATAAAAACTATAATTTATGATGGAAAAAAAATGCCTTTTCAAAATAATGAATTTCATACAGGTTTATTATTAACCGTTTTACATCATACTCATTCTCCAGAAGAAGTATTACAAGAAGCTTCAAGAATTTGTTCTAGATTAATTATTATTGAAGATATTTATTCTAATATAATTCAACAATATTTAACTTATGCAATGGATACATTAGTCAATTTTGGTTTTTCAAAAATGACCTATCAAAATAAAAATGATAAAGAATGGAAAACGACTTTTAATCAACTAGGACTAAAAGTCGTTTCCGAAGAAAAAAAATCGGTACTTTTATTTTTTACACAAAAAACTTATGTGCTTGAAAAGTAAATTTTATTTTTTTAATTTTTTAACCGTCTCTTCTATATTTCCTTTAATAATAGCAACAGGTCTAAAACCCACATAAATAGAACTTTCTCCTCTTAATTCTGGAAATTCATCTTCAGCATCAATTTGTAAATAATATCCTGTACTTCCCCAAGAACCTCCTTTGGTTCCTACATCACCCAACATTTCTGTTACATTTCCACTCATATTATATAAGCCATAATCATTAGGATGATAAGAAGTAACAGGAGATGTTATTGAAGCATGAGGTATTTTAGATTTTTGAATTTCATACTCTCCACTTTTTCTATCAAATTTTATATCCGTTTGATCCACAACTTTAAAATTCGCTAATACACAACCTTTAGCATTACGAGTATAATATCCCCCCCAAGGAAACGGACTTAAATCATGCCCTCCCCTAGCAGCATACATCCACTCAAATTCTCCTGGCAAACGAAATTCTATATCTTGAATACCACTTTTTTCTTGCCATTTTTCAGTCAACCATTGACAATACAAATAAGCCGCATCTCTTGTAATATTTACTACAGGATAATGATGATAAGCAGGATGAGAACTATAAACTTCTTTAAAAGGTTCATTATTATTATTCCCTTTTATCCAGTTATCATTATGAATTTGAGCTATTTCTAATTTTTCTTTTTCTTCATTTTTTTCTAAATCAAATAAAAATTCTTGATATTCTAAATTAGAAATTTCATTTTGAGACATAAAAAATCCCTGAACATCATGTTTTTCATCTTCATTCAACATTAATGTTCCAGAAGGGATATAGACAAAATTTGCAAACTGTGTTTTTTTCTTTTTACTTGGTTTTTCTAGATAAATTCGTTCTTTATCTTTTTTAGAGTTTTTAAATTTAAATGACATGAGAAGTCCTAGACTTGCCATGCAAAAAATTAAAATGAATAATTTTTTCATGATGTAACAATTTTTGATTTGAAATTTAGATGTATTATAATAACTTTTTTATAGCATAAATATTTTATTCTTCCTTTTTTTTTAATATTTGCACTTCTAAAATTAATATACAATGATCCATAAAAAAATAATATTAGCTTCTAAATCTCCAAGAAGAAGTCAATTATTAGAAGAAGCAGATTTTAATTTTGAAATTAAGACTACTGAAGTAGAAGAAACATTTCCTGATGATTTAGCAACCGAAAAAGTAGCTGAATTTTTAGCGATTAAAAAAGCGAGAGCTGCCAAACATTTTATTCAAAATGATGAAGTAGTTTTGGGTGCAGATAGTGTAGTTATTTTAGATGATATCATTTATGGAAAACCTAAAAATGAAGAGGATGCATTTCAAACTTTAAAAAAACTATCTGGAAATATGCATTTAGTCATTACAGGTGTTTGTTTGTTATCTTCTGAAAAAGAAATCAGTTTTTCAGGAATTTCTAAAGTATATATGTCTGAACTAACTGATGAAGAAATTTATTATTATATCAAAAATTATCAACCTTTTGATAAAGCAGGTTCTTATGCTATTCAAGAATGGATTGGCTTGAATAAAATTCATAAAATTGAAGGAACTTATTCTAATATCATGGGCTTACCTGTTGATTTAGTTTATCAACATTTGAAAGATTTTTTTTAGACGTTAGATTTCTAGATACTAAATAATAGAAATCTAACGTCTCAGCGAACGAAGTGAGCTACCTATCTTTACTACATTTTGACTTTTTGAATCACTCCTTTAGCATCTTCTTCTACAATATATGCTTTTGCAAAACCTTTATTTTGAACTAATTTTTTAATTTTTTCAGCTTCTTCTTTTGTAGCATACACCCCTACCCTAAATCTTTTCCATTTCTGATCTGTTGTTGTATAAACTTGTTCTACTAAACCTTTTAAAGACCAAATTCCATCCGGAAAATTATTATTTCCAGCAGACAAAGACAACAATTGAATAGAATAACCTTTTTGAATTTCACCATCAGGTATTGGGCTTGGTGGTGTTGGCGTTGGAGGTGTCGGAACAGGAGGCATTGGCGGTGTAGGATCAATTACAGGAGGAGGACTTGGAATAGGTGATGTTCCTCCATCAACTACTGCATTTCTTGGAAAAAGTAATACACTTCCTAAAATACTTTTATCTGTACCATCTTTAGTATCATGTTTTTCAGCATAATCAACATATCCTAATTTATTAAAACTAATCATATATTTTTGATGAGCTTTTAAAGCAATAGTATATATTCCATTTTTATCCGAGAATTCTTCCGTCTTAGCCCCTGTTAATTCATTTAATATTCTCACTCTAACATTAGAAATAGGGAGATTAGAATTACCATCTACTATCTTACCTGTATATTTTTGCCCTACTTGATACATTTTAATTTCAATATTTCCTTGAGCAGCTAAATCTTTATTGATTTTAAATTTTTGATTGTGATATCCTGATTTTTTTAGCGTAACCTCACAATTAATTCCAGAAGAAGCTTTGAGAGCAAATTGCCCATTTTCACTGGTTTGATATGTTCCTTTTCCACATTTAGTAAAATCTAAATGAACATTAGAAACAGCTTTTTTATCTAAAGCATCTATAATTTGAATACTAATATCTGTTGAAGATTTCATCAGTTTAAAAATATCTTCACTTCCTGTTCTATCAGAAACTAAATATCCTAAATTTTTATCTTGATTATAAATAAATCCAAAATCATTAGCAGAAGTATTGATAGCCGTTCCTAGATTCATAATCGTCCATGTTTTTTTACTAGGATTAAATGTAGCTTTAAAAACATCTTGCCCTCCAAAACCAGATAAATAATCAGATGAAAAATACAAATCATTTTCTACTAAATAAGGTGTAATTTCATCTCCTTTTTTATTAATTGTATTGCCTAAATTTTTAGGCTCCGTCCAAAGACCATTATTTTTGATAGATTTATAAATATCAAAACCTCCATATCCTCCTTCTCTATTAGATGCAAAATATAAGGTATTACCATCACTAGAAAGGAAAGGGTAAGTATTAGAAAAAGAAGGACTATTAAAAGGAAAATTTTCTACTTCTTCCCAATCACCATTATCTAAAACTTTAGCAATAAAAATATCTGAACGATATAAATGGTGTGCTAATGTTGAAACATTATTGACATATTGATTTTTAGTAAAGGCTACCCATTGTCCATTAGCAGAATAAGCAATGGGACCTTCATTTATTTTATCATTATCTCTAAACCATGAACGCAAATAAGTTGGAGGACCTAAAACACCTTTATCATCATAATTACTTTGGAATAAATAATTAGTAGTAGGATTTTCTTTTTGAGCTTCTTCGGTAGTAGCATCTGGTCGAACTACGTCTTTTCTAAAAGAACCATAGACTAATTGATTTTTAAAAAATGTAGGTGAAAATTCAGTATGTTCTGTATTGATATTTTCTAAAGAAACTTTATATAAGGATAAAATATCTTTCTTTTTATAAGCATCATCACACATACGAGCATAATTCTTTCCTTCCTCTAAATCTACTGAAGCATAAATTGTAAATTGTTGTTTGGCTTCTTCATATTTTCCTTGACGCATTAATACTTTGCCATATTTTAAAATATTTTCGGCTAATACATTTTTAGCTAATGCACTACGATACCATTGTTCTGCATGTTCTAAATCATTAATCATTTCATAAGATTCAGCTACTTTAAGAATGGCTTCTTTATTATCAGGTTGGCTTCTTAAATATTGAAAATATACAGGAATAGCTTCTTCAAAAAGATTCATTTCATAAAGCACATTCGCTTTTTTTAATAAATCATTTTGAGCCCATAAATGAATATATCCTAATATAATAAAGCTTGTAAGTAATATTATTTTTTTCATAATGGTAGATTTTAGTGTATCATACCTAAAAGCATGTTATTAATGGTTTTCTTTTAGTCTAACGATTACAAAGATGATTTGATTATATGTAATAATATAAAATAATCTTAATATCTTATCGCAGAAGCACTTGTTAATAATTTTTTTGCCTCTGCCCAAGAAGGTAATACATCAGTGTCTATTGTTATCGTTCTTATTTCTTTAGCTATTCTAGCACTTTCTTTCATGGCTTTAAAATGAGCATCACTTCTAGCAAATTGTTTAAGATCTTCTTCATTTTTCCATAATGTCATCGTATAGTGTTTGGTCCAAATTCCTCTTTTTTTGAGTTCTATACAATCTGTTTTTTTGAGTTGTTGTAATATTTTCATCGCCATATAAGAAAGACGAAAAAATTGTAATGGATTTTTCAATTCTATAGAAGTAATTGTAGCTTTCATAATATGGTTTTAACTGAATATCAATACAAAAATACAATATCTCTATATAAACAACAAGGAGGTCAACCTAATGGTTGACCTCCTTGCCTTTCGTTATATATTTAAAAATATTAGAAAGGACAACCCTCACAATATTTTCCTGTTACTCCAGAACGTGGTAAAGAAGATTGGAATGTTGTTCCATCTATTAATCCTACTACTCTAAATTCTGTACGACGATTCATTTGATGTTCTTGCTCACTACAAGGTACATTGTTTGTACAATTATTCACATTAGTGGTTTCTCCATATCCAACAGCTTTTAACTGATTGGAAGAAATACCTTTATTTTTCAACCAACGAACCACTGCTTCTGCTCTACGAGAAGATAAGCGATCATTATATTTATAAGAACCTCTCGAATCGGTATGAGAACCAATTTCTACTACTAAACTAGGATTTTCTTGTAATAAGCCTAATAATTTAGTCAATTCTGGCTCTGCATCTGCACGAATATAAGATTGATCAAAATCATAATAAATATGTAATAAGAAAGATAATGGATCTCCTTGTTTCTTACCATCAGTATAAGAATATCTTGATTCTTCTAAAGTACCATAAGCAGAACCAGGGTTATCATATACACCACAACAAATCACTGGATCTAAATTGCCTGCCTGCGATTCAATTGTTGTTTTATCCCAACCTGATCCTCCTGTTGGTGGATAGATTGTAGGATCTATATGTCCACCTCCTGTTGGTGGATAAACAGGAGGAGTCTCTGTAACATGAGTTATCGTTCCACCACCTACACTAGCACATCCTCCTGGAGGAGGAGAAGCATACAAGGCTTTTCCTGGAGGGCCTGGTTGCCCTGGAAGAACCGGAGTACCATCACAAGTATATAATGTTCTTCCTTCTGAGCTAGTACCTGTAGTCGTACCTGTACCTGTATCTGTTATAGTTTTTCTAAATGGAACCAAAGCAATATTTTGAGTATATTGGCAAGGATCTTTAGCTGTACCATCTGCATTAGATGTACATAATTCTGAAGCAGAATTATATGCTAAATAAGGATCTGTTGTAGGAATAGATACTTTATAACAACAGTTTTCAGCTAATGTAAATAGATATGATCCGTTTTCTGAAGTAATCATATCTATAGTTCCGCATTCTTCACTTTCAAGAACAACTCTAATGCCACTAAGAGCTAAACCTGAAGATTGATCCGTTACTACTCCTTGAACCAAACATTCAGGAGTAGGACGAGATAGAGGAATTTCTACTAGAGTTCCTTCGCCTGGTACACTACCTGTACAACCTTCTTTAGAATTTTCTTCATAGCTTTCTTTAGAAGCAGAGAAGGTACAACATTGATCTAATTTTTGTTCTATAGTTACTTTACCTTCTGCATCCGTTAATAAAGTTTCTCCTGTACAATCGTTTACAACTTCAGCTCCTTCAATAGGTTCTTCTGTTTTTTCATCATATACTAAAATTTCAATAGGAGCTGCTTTTCTACAAAAAGAATAAATATCATCATCTCCAAAACCACCTTCACGGTCAGAAGTAAAATATCCAAATGTTTTTTCTTCATTAATAATATAAGAAAAATCATCATCGCGGCTATTAATAGGAGCACCTATATTAACAATTTCACCCCACTCAAAACCATCTTCTTCTTTTTTCTCTACATGATATACATCTAATCCTCCCATACCTACATGTCCATCTGATGCAAAATATAATAGGTTATCATATCCAAAGAAAGGAAATACCTCGTGTCCTTCAGTATTGATTTTAGGTCCTAAATTTACAGGAGGTCCCCAACGACCATCTCCTTGTTCAGAAACATATAAATCCATACCTCCAAAGCCACCTGGCATATCAGAAGCGAAGTACATATATTTACCATCTGGGCTCAGTGCTGGGTGAGCGGTAGAATATTCATCACTATTAAAAGGTAAATCTTCTATATTAGAAAAAGAAGCAGAAGAACCATCACCACTTCCTTCAGCAGAAAGAATTTTTAAGCGAATAACCCCTTCATCATCTCTTGCACCTTTACCATTGACTATATTATTTCTAGTAAAATAAAGCATATTATTTTCATTATCATGAGCAATTACTGCATCGTGATATTTAGAATTTAATTTGCTTGAAAATTTTTCTGGATCTCCATATTCATAATTACACATAGAGTCTTGGTCTTCACGTTCTACATACATTAATTCAAGGAAAGGATTTCCTGTCCAGCAGTGTAATCTTTTCATAGGTCCTTGATCTGCGGATTCAGAAGCGAAAACAACACCATCGCCATAAGTCATGGCACTAAAGTCATCAAGACCTGTATTGAATGGCATATGAGTCACCTCATAAATTCCATTATTTTTCTTTTCTAATTCTTCTTCATAATCACAAGCACGTAATAAATGACGACCTCTTGTATCATCTGGTACAGCTTCTACATATTTAGCGAACCATTCGCGAGCCATGTCGCATTTTCCATTTCGCTGTAACATATATCCATAGTATAGATAATGAATAGGTTCTGCTTCAGGAAGACGAACCACTTGGCCATACCAATATTCTGCATTTTCAGTATCACTAATTTTGCGATAACATTCAGCCAATTTGATTTTAGCTTCAGAAATATCAGCATTCTTTGAAAGAATTTGATTGTATTCAGCTATTGCGCCCATATAATCTAACATTTCCATTTTTTGATTAGCGGACTTTAGCTTTCCTGATGATTGAGCCTGAATTTCGGCTGTATTAATCATCAAAAAGAAAAGGGGGAGCAAGAGAAAGTAACTAGTTCTCATAGCAGTAGTTTTTATTTAATGTGAATAACTTTTTAATATTAAAATAATTTCTCAAATAATGTACCAGTTCTTTAAAGATATTAACACATCGTAATATGAATATTATTAAACAACTGATAATCACCACAAAATACGAAAAAAAGAGGTTCCGAAGTATATAAAAATACTCAAAACCTCACATACTTTTATAGCTAATATATATGTCCTTGTTTTAGAAAGGACAATCTTGGCAACGATCTACATTAATTTTTGTTGGACGCGCAGATTTAACAATATCTATGTATTCTCCATTAGCATCATAGTAGCCTAAAATTCTAAATTCTGTACGTCTATTCCACTGATGTTCTTCTTCGCTACAAGGAATATTATTTGAACAATTGTTGACATTAACATTTTCTCCGTAACCTTTTGAGCGTAATCTCTTACTTTCGATGCCTTTTGATTTTAACCAACGAACTACGGCTTCAGCTCTTCTTTGTGATAATCTTTCATTATATCTATAAGAACCTCTTGAATCTGTATGAGAACCAATTTCTACTACATATTGAGGATTTTCTTGCATCATTGCTAATAATCTTTCTAATTCAGGACGAGCGTCATTACGGATATAAGATTGATCAAAATCATAATATATATGCAATAAATAAGTACCTGGAGTACGCCCTTGATTAAATGAGGGTGTAGTTGTAGTATTGGTAACTACATTAGAATGTGTTGTTGCAGGACGAGTTGTAGTACCTGAATGTGTTGTTGTATGCGTAGGATAAGTAGAACTAATGGTTGTGTTGCCAGAAGTAGTTGTATGAGTTCCCGTTGTATGTGTACCTGTTGTATGTGTACCTGTTGTATGTGTGCCTGTTGTATGTGTGCCTGATATAGTTGAATGATTTTCTCCTGTACTAACCATAGTATTTACTGGCATAACAGGAGCTAATAAAATATTTTGTTGGATAGAAGTACTTTTAGTTAATTCTTTAGTACACTGTTCTTTAGAACGAGTGGCTAAATATTCTCCATCTTTAGAGGCCCTTAGTTCATAACAACAATCTTTATCTATTTCAAAAAAGAATGAGCCATCTTCCTTTGATGTAAGTGTTTGTGGTTCTTTATTAGTACAATCTAAAGGAATTAATTCCACAGTAGCATCTGCAATAGGAAGCTGAGTTGTTTCATCTAAAATTATTCCTGCCAAATCAAATAAAAGAGGTTTTGATAAAGGAATTTCGACTAATACTTTTTCTCCTGCTAATAAACCTTTAGAACAACCTTCTTGTCCATTTTCTTTATAATCTTCAAAACTGGCATTATAGTTACAACAAGTTTCTAATTTTTGTTCTAACCATACAAAACCAGCTGAATTTGTAGTGTATTCTGTACCTGTACAATCATTAATAACTGTTGCTCCTTCAATCCCTTCTTTTGTTTCTTCATCATACACAAAAACTTCCACCCTAGCTGCTGTTTTCTTAAAAGAATAAATATCATCATCTCCTTGTCCTCCTTCTCTTCCAGAAGAAAAATAACCAAAGAAACCAGAATCATCTATTACGATTCCAAAATCATCAGAGATAGAGTTTATAGGGTATCCCATATTAATAATTTCTCCAAATTCATTATTTTCTTTAATATCCATATGATAGATATCCAAACCTCCTAATCCTACATGACCATTAGAGGCAAAATATAATTTAGAATCCTTAGAAACATAAGGAAATACTTCGTGTCCTTCAGTATTAATACCAGGACCTAAATTAATAGGAGGACTCCAACGCCCATTTTCAGATTCTGTATAATATAAGTCCATTCCTCCAAAACCACCTGGCATATCAGAAGAGAAATATAATCTTGTTCCATTAGGAGATAAAGCGGGATGAGCTACAGAGTATTCATCACTATTAAAAGGTAAACCTTCTAAGGTTCTCCAAGCACTTCCTGCACCATCACTTTCAGCAGAAAATATTTTAAGACGAATTGCACCATTATCATCTCTTCCAGTTTTTCCTTCAATAAAATTATTTCTAGTAAAATAAATCATTGTTTCATCTTCATTAAAACTTACTGCTGCATCATGAAATTTAGAATTGATACGATTAGAAAAAGGATTAGATTCTCCATATTCATATTCAAATTCTTCTTTATCTAGTATCGTTCTATCGACAAAAAATAATTCTAGGAAAGGATTTCCTGTCCAAGCAGCTTCTCTTCGTATGGGTGTACCTGCATCTCTATATTCAGAAGAAAAAACAATTCCTTCTCCAAAAAACATAGGGCTAAAATCATCTAAATCTGTATTAAAAGGCATATTTTCAATTTCATAAATGCCTTCATTTTTTGTCATTAATTCTTCTTCATAATCACAAGCTTTAACGAGATATTGTCCTCTTAAATCATCTGGTACTTCTTCTACATATTTAACAAACCATTCTTTTGCTAAATCACATTTTCCATTTGTTTGTAGCATCATACCATAATACAATTTATGAACTGGATCAGATTGAGGCATTAAGACGACTTGTCCATACCAATATTCTGCTTCTACTGTATTATTAATTTTTCTGTAACTATCCGCTAAATGAATTTTAGCTTCAGCAGAGCTTCCATCTTTTTCTAAAATTTGATTATAGAGTTCAATTGCCTCTTGATAGTTCAATTCTTCAAAAGCTTTATTGGCTCTTTTGAGTTTTGATGATTGAGCAAAAATGCTACCTCCTATCATCAATAAAAAAAATATAAAAATATAATGCTTTATCATAATAATAGATATTTATGTCTTAGGAAAAGTCTTTGTATAATGAATTAAAAATATCTTGGAGAATATGCTTTTGGTGTACTTACATCAAAATTATATCCTACCATAACTTCAAAAGAAACTTTAGAAGGTTGTTGCAATTCTGTTAGTGTATAATCATAGGCTAAACCTATAATTAATCCTTTAGGAGCATGATAAGCTGCCCATATATCTACTGAATCAAATGAACTTTTTTCTCCAATAAATTTTTCAATTGAAGAACGGAAAGAAGTTCCTATCCATAATGTTTCGCGAATAAAGAAAGAAACATCAGCACTAAATTCAGTAGGAGTATTATAAGAATTATAAGGATCGTCTTCGTTTTTAAATCGACTTAATATTCCTGCATTCTTCACCAATAACATAGGTTTGAAAACTAAATCCTCTCCTTTTAAAGGAATAGCTCCTCCTACATTAAAATAATAATGACGGATAGTACGAGCATTTCTATCTGTTGTAACATCTAATTTTCTTAAATCGTGTTCTAAAATATTAGGAGAAGACGCTCCCATAAAAAAGTGTTTAGAATAATAATAGATGCCCATTCCAAAATTAGGTAACCAATAACTTGGAAATTCTTCTGAAAAAGCTTCATCTGTTTCGCTATAAATATTGATATTTTTTAGATTAGCTCTCCAATTAGTAATTCCTCCTTGCATTCCGATAGCTAGTGTGCCTGCTTTTGCATCTTTACCAAATCTAATTCGGTAAGCATAACTTAAATTAGCAGTAGTTGTTCTACTTGTTCCCACGTTTTGATTGATAAGATTAAATCCTAGTCCTAACCTATCGAATCCTTTTAAAGGAGAATGAATAGTAAATGTTTGTGTATGGGGGGCTCCCTTGATTCCTAACCATTGTGTTCTATGTAATACATTTAAAATCATGTTTTCTTTACTTCCTGCATAAGCGGGATTAGTCGTCAAACTATTAAACATATATTTAGTAAACATGGCATCTGTTTGAGCCTTGATTCCTTCATTTAAAAATAAGCTAATACTTATTAGTAAAACTGTAAGGAATGTATTTCTTGTAAAATTTCTTGTACTCATATTATAGAAAATGTGTATGTTTTTTATGATATTTCAAAAACCATGCTAAATATTACATTTGGTGAAAAATAATATATATAAACATTTTATAATAAGTTAAATATTGTTAAAATTGATAACAATACTTGGCACTGAACTTGGCATAAAGAAAATATATCATGTTAAAATTGATAGCAATACTTTCTTATATATATAGTGTTTTCAAAAACATTGCCATGTATATTATATAATATGACTTTATGTACGATTTGTACAATTTAGAAGGAATAATGGTTAAAAAGATTTAGTTTATGGTAAGATATTTTTTACGATCTAAGTTGCAGATAAATCCGAAAAGTCCATCGTAAATGATGAATTCACCAATCACAGTTATTATTACAATTACTCTGAAAAT
>JAHDII010000010.1:630-11591 GCA_020630895.1 Saprospiraceae bacterium | reverse complement strand
CTAGGTTTTACGCAACTTGAATTATCTCGTTTTTCTTTTAAAGAAATCAAGGAAGGGTTTTCTTTTAGCTTCTTCAATTCTATAATTTTCTAGGAAAGCACCATATTTTTCTACAGTTTCAAATCTGTAAGTTAATCCTGTAATAGGCTTTCCATTTTTAAAATATGATTTTTTTCCTTTGGGATCTATTACGATTTCATAATAATGATCTTTTATTTTTATTTTTTTGACTCGTCCTCTAGCATCTGTTATTTCTGTAATTTCAACTTGAGCTTCAAAGAATACTTGGGCTTGTTGTTCAACATCATCTGTTGTTCGATCTAAATATTTTTGTAGTTTTTCATCTTTTGTTCGAGGAACAAAAGGTAATAATTGAGATTGCTTAACATATAGATCATCTATACTTTTAGCATCTAAATCGTCTTTATTTCTTAAATGCCACAATTGTTCTAAATAAATCATTTCAGCTCGATAAGCCAAAGCTTCTTTTTTGACAATATCTTTTTGAACAGCTTGTATTTTATGTTTTAACTTTCCTGAATTATTATCTTCAATAGATAATTGAAGTAAAGTATTTTTAGCAATTTCTAATTTAATGAGGATATGATCTGTAATATGTTTTTGTGCATTTGCCAATTCAACGTATCGATCTCTATCGGTTGTATTTATTGCTAATTCATTATGAATTTGAATGAGTTGATGGGTATTTTCTCTTCTTTGTTGTAATCTAATATTATTAATTTCTAGCTCTTTCAATTGTTTTTGTTGAATATCAGTTATTTTTTCTAATTCTATCAATTTTTTAATTTCTCGATAATCTGCGGTAATATTTTTATAGTTTAATTCTGCAATTTGAGCTTCTTTTTGAATCACCTCGAATCGTTTTCTTTTTTTCTCTAATTCTACAATTGAAGGTTTTTGTCCTTGCTTTAGTCTCCTATTAATTTTTATTTCTTCTCTTTCTATTTCTCTTTGAATTAATTGCAAACTGATTTCAAAATATTTTTTTTCTATAACAACAAAATCTCTATTTTTTTGAATATTTATTAATTGTTCTGACAATTCTATATCAGGTGAATTGGAGGCATATCCATTGTTTTGTCTTCTTTCTATATCTAGAGCTAATGCTTTTTTCTTTTTAGATAATAAATATATTTCTTGACCTATTACATGCTCTGATTTTTTCATAGTTTCTTCACTGGCAAAAATTTCTTGAATATCTAAATCTTTAGGTAAAATTTCTTTTTCATAAAAATTCTTAATTTCAAGATGAGCTAATTGCATTTGAATAGCAAAATCTTCTTTATTCACAACTTGATCTAAATCGAACTTACTTTTTTGATAGGAACTTCCTTTTTTCACAAAATGAAATAGAGGTCTAAATTCATTGGCACTCATAGTTCCATTTTCTAAAATGGCTTGTAAAGATATTTGAGAAGGAGCTTTTTCAGTATCCATACTAACAACAAATGGTGCTTTTCCTTTTTGATACACTACTACAATATACTGCTCATATCTAATAAGATTTATTGAGCCTTGCCCTTTATGCACTTTTTGAGTTTTTTTATCTCTTTTAGAAAAAGTAGAGATATAGGTAGATATATTTTTTTGAGAACCTTGAATTAAAATATCAAGGCTGACTTGAGCCATTAATAAAGGAGCTGTCCATAAAAAAAATAAGATACAAATAATAGTTTTCACTGTTTGTTATAGTTTCATGTTTGTTATTTAAGTAGTTTTGCGATTATTTTATCCGAAAATACCGTACCAATGTTAACTAGTATTTCACCAATTGATGGTCGTTATGCCTCGAAAACACAAGAATTACAACAATTCTTTTCAGAATATGCTCTAATTAAATATAGGGTTTGGGTAGAAATCGAATATTTTAAATCTTTATGTGATTTACCTCTTCCTCAACTTCAAGACTTTCCTAAAGATAAACGTTCTATTTTAGATAATATAGTGCTTGAATTTTCAAAAGAAGATGCCCAACAAATTAAAAATATTGAAAAGATCACCAATCATGATGTTAAAGCTGTAGAATATTTTATTAAAGAAAAATTCGATGCTTCGGGTTTAAGTTCCTACAAAGAATTTATTCATTTTGCTTTAACTTCTCAAGATATTAATAATACGTCTCAACCTAAAATGTTGAAAGATGCTATAGTGCAAGTTTATCTTC
The DNA here is from genome assembly GCA_020630895.1 of Saprospiraceae bacterium. Lineage (GTDB taxonomy): Bacteria > Bacteroidota > Bacteroidia > Chitinophagales > Saprospiraceae > JAHDCE01. The sequence continues at coordinate 9,406 of JAHDII010000010.1, read as the reverse complement.
CACAATATAATACAATTATTGAACAATTAAGTTCTTTAGCAGAAGAATGGAAAACGATTCCTATGTTGGCCAAAACGCATGGGCAACCTGCTTCCCCTACTCTATTAGGCAAAGAATTTATGGTTTTTGTGGAGCGATTAACTGTCCAAAAGAATAATCTTATCACATTACCTTATAAAGCTAAATTTGGAGGAGCTACAGGGAATTTTAATGCTCATCATGTTGCATATCCTAGTATCAATTGGGAAGAATATGCGAACCAATTTGTAAAAAATTATTTAGATTTAGAACGTTCTCAATATACCACTCAAATTCAACACTATGATAATATGAGTGCAATTTTTCATAATTTGATTCGTATTAATACTATTTTAATTGATTTGTGTAGAGATATTTGGACGTATATTTCTATGGAATATTTCAAACAAAAAGTGATTGCTGGAGAAGTAGGTTCTTCAGCAATGCCTCATAAAGTAAATCCTATTGATTTTGAAAATGCGGAAGGGAATCTAGGTTTAGCCAATGCTTTGTTCAATCATTTAGCCGAAAAATTGCCTGTATCACGGTTACAAAGAGATTTAACAGATAGCACTGTTTTAAGAAATATGGGCGTTCCTTTGGGACATATTATGATTGCTTTTGCTTCGATAAAAAAAGGTTTAGGAAAATTACTTTTAAATGAAACAGCTCTTCATAAAGATTTAGAGCAAAATTGGGCAGTTGTGGCAGAAGCAATTCAAAATATATTGCGTAGAGAGGCTTATCCTAATCCCTATGAAGCTTTAAAAGAATTGACAAGAGGAAAAAATATGATTGATAAAAATGATATTCACAATTTTATTGCTACTTTAAACGTATCAAAAGAAATTAAAGATGAATTAATGAAGATTACACCCCATAATTATGTAGGTATTTTCAAGTAATATTAAAATATTTTTATTATGAAAAAGTATATTATTTTAAGTTGTATTTTTTTTGTTTTGCTAATGTTTTCTTGTAAAACATCTCAAAGTATTTATGAAAAGCAAAAAATTAGTAATTCAGAATTAGAATCTAGTGATTTTTTATATTGGGCTGTTTTAGATGGTTTAATCAAAGATAAATTTCCTAAAGATGTAGCTCAGTATATTGTAGATAATGAAAGAGATTATTTTGTTCCTAAGTGTCCTATTTGTCGTCCTGTAACAAGAGCATTTTTATATTATGCTAAGAAATCTACAGCGAGTAAAAAAACGCATATAGGAGATCATACTATTGATATTCTTAAAAATGGAGAACAAGAAAAAAAACATACTGCATTAAAAAATTTAATTGATGCTTATGTTTCTCAAGAATATATCACTCTTAAAATGGATGATAGGAATAAAAAAAGAATTCAAAATGATTTGGAGAGTGGAAGAAAACAAGGCATGAGTGGAATGGGTAATGGTTTTGGTACTTTTTGTCCTTCTTGTGATGGTGCTTGTGAGGCGAATTGATTGCTCAATCATATAAGACATAATATTTCTATTTCATTAGATTATAAAATGGAAGTATTTTAAATTTATGCCATTTGTTCTAGGGAGATTTAGCAATAAGTTAAATCTCCCTAGCTATTTCTATTTCAAATAATTCATCATCTAATATTTTTTGATGACATTCTTTTTATTTTTTCTAGAAAATAAAAGTGCAAAAGGGTAAACCAAAATAAATTTGAATAGAGTAATAAAAGCCCAGTTTTTTGCAAAATGAAATTCACTAATTACCTCTTCATATCCTTTTTCAACAATAAAAAACATAGATATAATAACAAACATCATAAAAAACATAGAACTAAAAAAAGCAAGTAAGAATCCACCTCTAATATTCAAACGGTAATCTTTTTTATAATACACAAAATTCAATAAAAACATTCCTATAAATATTTGTAAAAATGCTAAAGAAGTCCATTGTATAATATGACCAGAGATTAAATCATAATTAGTTTTAAAAGTAGAATAATTTTCAAAAAAAATAATTACAAAAAGAATAATATAAAGAAAAGCACTAACAATAGTTGCAGCAAAAACTCTTTGAAAAAAAAATTGTGCTGCATCATTCTTTTCTAATAATTCATCGTCTAATATTTTTTTAGAATCATATGTCATTTTTATATTTATAAAACAAATTAAATAATAACGTTATAGGTATAATAGCTATAAATTTAATCAGAATAATCCATTCCCATTCCGTAACAATTTCTTTTTTAAAAAAAAATGTAGAATTAATCCCTGTAAAATTTATTAAATAATTGAATAATACAAAAGCGTAAAAAACAGATGAGTACAAGACAAATACAATTCCTCCTTTTATATTAAATTTAATATTGCCTTTATAAGTAGATTCATTTAATGTTCCTAATCCTATAATCATTTGAATAATGGCTAATGCTATCCAAGTATAAAAATTAAATGACATGACATTAGCACTATTTAATATCGTTATAAATATTACAATAGCTATATATATCGTTACTGAAAATATAGTGGCAGCAATAACATCCCAAAAATAAAATTTACTAATAGATTTTTTTTCTACAAATTCTTCATCTAATATATCTTTAGGGCTCAATGACATTTTTTAATAAAACTTATCATTAAATTTTCTAGCCAAAAATTCTACAATAACACCAGCAACACCTAAAAAAATAAAATGTCGAATTAAAACTGAAGAAACTAGACCTTCAATTTTTAATAAATCTTCATAGCGATCAAAAAAACCATAATGATATAATGAATACATCCAAGGAAGAAACATGCCGAAAGCAATAATTGAATATCCTGCTATTTTATTATTTTTAATATTTCCCCAATGAAAACTTTGGTTGACCATGCTCATAGATAAAAATAACATGATAATAATAACAAGTAGCTGTACTACGGTAAAACCTGAAGCCCATTCTTGAGTCATATTTCCTCTATCAAGAGTAGAAGCATATAATTTTAAAAATAGAGGCGATAAAAAAGAATGTCCAAAAATAAAAACAATAATAGCGACTATTGTTCCTAAAATACTAAATCGATCTTTTTTAGGAGGTTTTTGTTCATAATCTAATATATTTTCTTCCATTTTTTAAGAGGCATAAAATTGATTATTATTTAAAACAGCTATAATTTTTCCTTTTATTTTTTGATCAATTAATGGCGAGTTTTTAGATTTGGAAGCAATCATTTTTTCTTCAAAAATAAATTCTTCATCAGATGTAAATAAAGTTAAATTAGCAACTTCTCCTTTTTCTATTTTTGAAGATTTTAATTCTAAAATTTTTCTAGGAGCATCAGTTATTTTTTCTATTAATAAAGATAAAGGAATTTCTTTTTCTAAATAATAATTTAATAATCCAAAAGTAGTTTCTAAACCAATAGCTCCAAATTCTGCATAAGGAAATTCTAAATCTTTTGCTTCAATATTCCAAGGCGTATGATTCGAACAAATACAATCTATTGTACCATCTTTAATTCCTTTAATTAATGCTTTAACATCTTTTTTTTCTCTAAGAGGAGGAAGCACTTTAAAATTAGAATTAAATTCTAATAATTCCGAATCATCAAAAACTAAATTTAACGCAGCAACAGATGCCGTTACTTTAATTTTTTTCTTCTTAGCTTCTTTAATTAATTTTACACTTTTTGCAGTAGAAATATTATGAATATGAACTCTAGAATCTGTATATTCTGCTAAATCAATATCTCTTGAAACCATTAATTCTTCTGATAAAGAAGGGATTCCTTTTAATCCTAAAGAGGTACTTACTTTTCCTTCATGCATCTGACCAGAAGAAGCCGTTTTTTTATCATGAGGATGATTCATAATAACTCCATTAAAAGGTGTAACGTATTGCAAAGCTCGTAACATCATTCCATTATCGCTAATCGTATTTGCACCATCAGAAAAAGCAATAGCTCCTGCTTTTTTCATATCATACATTTCTGCAATTTCCTTTCCCTCACAATTCATGGTAACTGCTCCAATTGGATAAAAATCAACAATATTATTTTTTGTATTTTTAATAATATATTGTACCTGCGATTTATTATGAATGCTTGGATAAGTATTCGGAAAACAAGCGATAGAAGTATAGCCTCCTTTTATAGCAGCATTTTGTATTGTTTCTAAATCTTCTCTATGTTCTAATCCAGGATCACATATTTGAACTCCTAGATCTAACCAACCTTTTGATACGTGTAAATTTTTTACTTGAATAATTTTTGCTTGAGGAGCAGTTATTCTTTTTCCTATTTTTTTTATTTTTCCTTTTTCAATTAAAATATCTTTTTTTTCTTCGTGATGAGAAGAAGTACTATCTATAATAATAGCATTTTTTATGAGCAAATTCATTTGTTTAAAATAAAATTATGTTTTCCAAAATCTTAATAAAAGAATTTCAATAAATAGAAAAATTAACGCAGCAATTAAACACCATTTCCATAACACAATTCCTCTACTTCTTTCACCAATAAATTGTGTAAAATTAGTTTGTGCATTAGCTGCTAATACTTTTATATTTCCTCCTACTTTTGATTGCAATTCGTCTTCTGTATAATAATCTAATTCTGATTCTTTTCTATTAAAATTAAAAGCATATTTTTCATTGATTTCATCTTCATTATAAAATAAATCATAAAAACCTGCTTCTTTAATTTGATTATTAATTCCAATAATTACTCTAGAACCAATTTTCTTTTGTTCAGGAATAAATTCTTCTTTTTTTCCTTTTATTTTATATACTGTTTCTGCTCCTGTTAATGAATTAGCTGCTTCTAAAACTTCATCTTTTCCTATGTACTGCATTATTTTTTTAGATGTTCCAGAAGATACCGCAATTTTATACACCATAGGGATAAATACTTCCGCATTTTTCACTAAATCATTCCATTGATTATCGAGTGGTGCTGAACAAAGATATAAATGTCCTTGACCGTTTTTATATTTTCCTAAAAAAGTAGTTCCATCTCTATACGTTAATAATTGTTCTTCTCCCCTACTTCCAAAATTTGTCAATTGAAAATTTCCTTTGGTAATAGGTAAACGCAAATTAGAACGAGTATTTTCATATACATCTTTAAAAATAAATTCTTCTGTATTAATTTTTCCAACCGTTCTTTCTTTTTCTTCAAATGCAATTAATTCATTAGCAGGAAAACCTCCTAAAAAACTTTTATAAGAATTAATATCTGAACGAGGAGCTGGAAAAACTAAAACATTTCCTCCATTATTGACATAATTTTTTAATTCAAAAGCCAAACCAGAAGATACAGCATTCAATTCATTAATAACAATTAAATTATACAGAGGCAATTTTGAATAATCTAAATTATTACTCGCTTGGTTATCAATTTTAAATACTTGAATCCCTTGAAATGCAGCATCTAAATAATTATTCTTTTGACCATCATTGATCACTAAAATATTAATTTCTTTAGGAACATTAAATGTAAAATATAGTTTATCATCAAATTGTACTGGATAATCTGTTATTGATAATTCTGCTTCATGCCAACCCTCTTTTAAAACCGTCATATTTACAGTATCAATACTTTCAGATTGAGGAGGAATCGTTAAAGTTCCTAGAGGTTTTGTTTGTCCTCCATGAGTTAAAGTCAATCGTACATTTTCTGCTTTTTCATCACTCAAATTTCTTACTTTAACCACCAAAGGATTATTTTGATTGAGCATTTGTACAGGTGCTTGAAACCAAGCAGAATCTAAACTAATATTTCGCTTTCTTACAGATTGTAAAGGAACTAAGTTATATTCTATAGAAGTATCTTGTTCTACACTAATATCTGTAATATTTTTTTGAAAATCTGAAATCAAATAAGAGGTTTTATTCTCTATAGTTGCCGAAGATAAGGCTTGTTGAACTCTATTTACTACTTTACTCAACTCTCTAACAGAAGGTGTAATTTCTATTTCATCAATTAAGGATAATGCATCTTCTTGGCTCACTAATCTTTGATGCCTTCCTTCAAAATCATGAGTTAATATCTGAAATCTATCTTCAATTCCATAAGCATTTACAATTTCTTTAGCCCTTTGTTTCGCCTTTTCTAATAAAGGAACATCAGCACTTAAAGAACTCATACTATATGAATTATCAATAAAAAGACTAATCGCTTTTTCTCCTTTTTTCACTTCATTTCCTTGAGGAATAAAGGGTTGTGCAAAAGCAAATACTAATGCTGCAATAGATAATATCCGCATTAATAATACTAATAAATGCTTTAGCTTATTTCTATTAGAAGTTTCTTCTTTGACTTCTTTTAGAAATTTCACATTAGTAAAATATACCTTCTTAAATCTCCTGAAATGAAACAGGTGAATTATAATCGGTATTAATATAGCCGCTAGGGCAAACAAGAATGTTGGGTAAAGAAACTGCATATAGTTGCAAAAATAATGTAATTACTGAATCAATTCAATAAAGTTTCAAAAGAATATTTTATTTAAGACAACAACTGAACCAAAATAGATGAATACTCCTCTATTATATGATTCAAAATATAAATTTATTTTCTTTTAAATCTAATTTTTTGTTTTAGGAAAATAATTTTTAATTCTTAATAAAATCAATTCCTGTTGAAGGATCAGTTACAGAAATAGTAGTTTCTCCTGTGCAATTATTAACATCTGTAACTGTTACAGTATAATCTCCAACCATTGTTGTAGTTAAAATTTGATTTGTTGATCCCCCATCCCATAAATAAGAAGAATACCCTGTTCCTGCATCTAAAGAGGCAGATGCATTTCCACATAATAAATTATTTCCTGTTATCATTGGATTAGGATTGGGGTGTACCGTTACCGTAATAGGTAATTCATCAAAACAATCATTATTATTAGCATCTGCTAATATATAATAAGTTGTTGTCACTAAAGGATTTACAGTTGTAGATGCCAATTCATTTAATGGCGTAGCAGGTGTTCCTTGATGATACGTCAATACATGACGGACTCCATTATTTTCATCTATAGTTAATGATGATAAATCAAAATCATCTCCTTGACAAATCATGGGGGGAGGATCATTAGTTGTGATATAAGGGGCAAATTGAAATTCTACAATAGCTTGGTTTTTATTTGTACATCCTGATGCATCTGTAACTGTTACAGCATAAGTTCCTTGTGTAGAAGCAGTTATTGTACTTCCTGTTTGCATTCCGCCGCCAGGGATCGTCCATTCATAAGTATACGAAGTATTATTTCCATTAAAACCTGTTGCTGTTAAATCTACAGTATTGATCCCACAAATCGTTGCTTCTAAGGGCAATATAGAAACAATAGGTCTATCAATAGTTGCAGAAAAAACATATTCTGGATCTAATGTACAAGCAGGACTCGTCCATCCCCCAGATTCTCCATCCCCTAAAGTATTAAAAGTAATAGATAAATCACTAGTAGGGTTCGTTGTACAATCATCAACTGTAATATCAAAACAAAAATCCCAAGTATAAGTAGTACATCCTGTATTAATTGAACAACCTGTTTGGGCACCATCTCCAAAATTATCCCCTGGATTTCCATCTCCTCCTGTAGGAATTACAATATCTCCACAACTTGAATCAAAGAAAAAACCAGGTCCATGCCATTCTCCTGTAGAAAAACTTAATACAGAATTATGCCATCCCCAAGCTGAACCTGTTCCTGAATATCCGCAAGTAACAGGCATTGTTGGAACAATTGATGTTTGATCCCATCCTGTACCCAAATCTACTTCTAAACCATGCAACCAATTATCGCTTGTTTGATCCCACTCATTTACAGTATAACAAAACTGAATCGTTTGCCCTGCATCATATACCCCATTTACAGGAGGAGGGCTTATCGTTAATTCATAATCAACTAAACAAGGATTACAATCATCATAGCCTGTAAAAATTAAATCAAACTCTGACATATCTAATTCATTACCTCCTGAAATTTGAATATAGTATTGTTGCCCAGGTGTAATCGATTGAAATAAATAAGATAATGGTTCTTCTTCATTAGCTACAGCACAACCTCTACCTAATAAATTAGAACAATTCCCCTCATATAATCCTATACTTGCTGTATTTAATCCTATAACTTGTATATTTAATACTGAAGATTGAGGAATAAACGAGTACCAAACATCTGCTGATGGAGCAGCCATATCAAAATCATTGGGATCACAACCTGTTAAATAAGTATATGGATTTTCTGCAGATGCTCCAATATTACTTAAACAAAAATTATCTATAGCAATTGCCCCTGTTGTGGTACAATTTGTTGGATTACTCAATAGTCCTAAATTACAGGCTTGTGAACAATCATCTGGCAAAGTAGCACAATATGCAGAGCTACAAACTGGAGTCGGGTAAGTAGAACAAGATATTGTTGCACTCCATCCTGGATACAATAATGTATTATCAGAAAAGAAATAAAATGTCAAACATTCTCCAGGCCCTAAGGCAGTAACTGTTCCTGGGCTATTTGTCCCAACATAATGTCCTAATAAAGGATCCGTGAGGATATTATCTCCTCCATATATTTCAAAATAATCATATTCTGTACCATCTATGTCCGCAGGTTCTATACTAAAAGATGTAAAACTAACACTCAATACCTCATTAGGATCATCAGGGCATATTGTTGTACTATTATCTTCATTATAATTATATGAAAAAGCACTTCCTCCTGTATCATAAAATGTATCAGAACAAGTATTAACTGTCCCTCCTGGCATATTCAATTCACACGAGATTGTAGCACTCCATCCCGAAAAAGTAAGACTTGC
>JAHDII010000010.1:0-620 GCA_020630895.1 Saprospiraceae bacterium | reverse complement strand
GTTAAGCATTCTCCAGGTCCTAAACTTGTAACTACTCCTGGGTTATCTGTTCCTACATAATGTCCAATTAAAGGGGCTGTTACATTATCTCCTGCATATATTTCAAAATAATCATATTCTGTACCATCTATATCTGCAGGTTCTATATTAAAAGATGTAAAATTAATTACTAATTCTTGATGTGAATTATTAGGACAAAATGTAGTTGTAATACTTTCATTATTATTATATGAAAGAGAACTTCCTCCTGTATCATAAAATGTTCCTGTACAAGTTGTAATATCTGCTCCTCCTGGATTATTATAAATTTGTCCTTCTGCTGTATTAGGAAAAATAATAACTAATAAATAGAAAAAAACAATGCTTTTAATATTAATCTTTCCTTTAAAAGATAGATAAATAATCAACATAATTTTTTCCATAAAAGATATACAAATTTAGAATACCAAAAATACAAAACACTTCTTAATTTTTTATAATAAATAAAAGTGGATTTCAATACTAGACTGAAATCCACTTTTAAGTTCCTATAAATTCGTTAATCTACTCTCCAGAAGCTAATAATGTTACATCTCCTTTAAAGATTTCCTTTCTTCCATTCAAAAACTCTACTTCGGCAT
>JAHDII010000286.1 GCA_020630895.1 Saprospiraceae bacterium | reverse complement strand
GATCAAATAGTTGCAGGTTTAGACGATCCTTATCCCTTAGGAGAAATGGAAGGAGTAGGGGATTGCTACCCTGGTAAAGTAATTGATGAAGCTGTGGCTATGAATTTTATTTCTGCAAAAGAAAAACAACAAATTTGGTATGATAACGTGTTATCTTGGTATTGTGGAGAAAATCAAAAAGAATTTTTATTAAGAATTAATGCTCTTTAAAATGGCAGGAAATACTTTTGGAAAATTATTTAAAATTACAACATTTGGAGAATCACATGGTAAAGCTATAGGGGTTATTATTGATGGCTGTCCTGCAAATTTATTGATCGATATAGAATTTATTCAAAAAGAATTAGATAGAAGAAAGCCAGGGCAATCTAAAATTGTTACTCAAAGAAAAGAAAATGATCAGGTAGAAATATTATCGGGTGTTTTTGAAAATAAAACTACAGGAACACCTATTATGTTATTGATTAAAAATAAAGATGCAAAATCGAAAGATTATGATCATATAAAAAATAAATTTCGTCCTTCTCATGCAGATTATACATATCATCAAAAATATGCTAATAGAGATTATCGTGGTGGTGGAAGATCTTCTGCTAGAGAAACTGCTGCAAGGGTTGCAGCAGGAGCTATAGCTAAATTAATTTTGCAACAACATAACATTCAAATAACGGGATATGTTAGTGGAGTAGGGGAACTAGAATTAAATTCGAATAAAGATGCTATTGATTTTTTGGAAATTGAAAAAAATATGGTTCGATGTCCTAATAAAGAATTAGCAGAAAAAATGGAAAATTATATTCAAAAAATAAAAAAAGAAGGAGATACAATTGGAGGAAAAATTACTTGCATGATTCAAAATTGTCCTTTAGGATTAGGAGAACCAGTTTTTGATAAATTACATGCTGATTTGGCTAAAGCCATGCTATCTATAAATGCATGTAAAGGCTTTGAGTATGGCTCTGGATTTTCAGGTACAAAAATGAAAGGTTCAGAGCATAATGATATTTTTACTAATATCAATAATAAAATTACTACTACTACTAATTATTCAGGAGGAATTCAAGGAGGAATTTCTAATGGAGAAGATATTTATTTCAATGTTGCTTTTAAACCTGTTGCCACAATTATTAAGCCTCAATCATCTATTGATACAAATGGAGAGAAAGTTACAGTTTTGGGTAAAGGAAGGCATGACCCTTGTGTAGTGCCTAGAGCTGTTCCTATTGTTGAAGCAATGGCTGCTTTAGTCCTTGTAGATCATTTATTAAGACACCGTTCTTCCCAAATTTAACTCATTTTATCCAATTTAATTCATATTTAGTAGTATAAAAGGCTTTGACTTTAAGCCAAAATTGTACCTTTGCGGTTTATTTATAAGAAAGAGTTTATAAAAAGATTTAATACATACTATTTATAAAGATAATGAAAGATAAGAATAGTTTAGTTGGATTTATTTTGTTAGCAGTTTTAATGATGTTATATCTTACAATCACTAACAATAAATATAAAGTTAGAAAAGCTCAAGAATTAGAGGAGCAACGCTTGAAGGATTCTATTGAACAAGCTAATGTTCTGGAGATTGATTCAACCAAGCAAATTACTACTTCTGATGTAGATACAGTTGTGAATCAACAAGTAGTTGATTCTCTTAAAGATATGCGTAAAGTCATTCAATATGGCGATTTTGCGATGGCTTCTAATGGCGAAGAGCAGAAAATTGTTTTAGAAAATGACTTAGCTAAATTTACTTTTTCAAATAAAGGAGGACGAATTACTGAAATTGAACTCAAGGATTATGATAAAGTGTATTGGGATGATGAAAAGAAAGTAATTAAAGATAAATTATTACTTTTTGAAGATCAAAAAAATAAATTTACTTATAAACTTCCTGTTAAAGGAGCAAGTACTTTAGTTTCTACTGAAGATTTATTTTTTAAGCCTGTTCAAGCTACAAAAGATAAAGTTGTATTTCGAGCTTTTGCAGGAAGTCCAGATAAATATTTTGAGCAAACATATTCTTTGAATGAAGATTATATATTAGAGTATGATGTAAAATTTGTAGGACTTAATGATGTTCTTCAATCGGATGCTAAAATTGTAGAACTAGAATGGGTAAATTATTTGGATAAAATTGAAAGGGCTAGTGGTTATGCTAGAAATTTCACGACAGCTTATTATAAATTAAAAGACCGTTCTCCTTCTCATTGTAGCTGTACAGGTTCAGACAAAGTAACAAAAGAAAAGCCTACACAATGGGTTTCTCACTCTAATCAGTTTTTTAATACTGCTCTTATTGCTGATGAGGAATTTCCTTATATGCAATCTGAAACAGGAATGCTTACAGATGCTGATGAAGATTTAAAAGTATTATCGACTACATTTCATATTCCTGTAGAGAAGGATTTTGGTATGAAAATTTATTCTGGACCGAATGAATTTAATCGTTTAAGAGCTTTTGGTAATGGTATGGAAGATATTGTTCCTTATGGGAGCAGTATTCTAGGAACCATTAATCGATGGGTGATTCGTCCCTTATTTAATTTTTTCTCGTCGTTTATAGGTAATAAAGGAATCGTTATTTTGATAGTAACATTTTTAGTAAAAATGTTATTGTTTCCTTTGACTTATAAAATGTTGTATTCTCAATCCAAAATGGCGGCTTTAAAGCCTCAAATTGAATCTATTAAGAAAAGAATAGGGGAAGAAGATAAGCAAGCTGTTCAGGTTGAAACAATGAAGCTATACAGAGAGACAGGAGTAAATCCCTTAGGAGGATGTATGCCTATGGTTATTCAGATGCCGATATGGATTGCTTTATATCGATTTTTCCCTGCATCAATTGAATTTAGACAAGCAAGTTTTCTTTGGGCAGATGATTTAGCATCTTATGATGTTTTTGCCTGGTTACCTGGAGGAATGTCGATTCCTTTTTATGGAGCACATATTAGTTTATTTACCATCTTATGGGCATTTACAACAGTAATTTATACTTATTATAATTCTAAGCATATGGATTTATCAGCAAATCCAGCAATGAAATATATGCAATATTTAATGCCAATAATGTTTTTGTTTTTCTTTAATAGTCTAGCAGCAGGTTTAACGGCTTATATGTTGTTTAGTAATTTAGTTAATATTGCCCAAACTGTTGTAACTAAGAACTTTATTATAGATAATGATAAAGTCCTGGCGGAGTTAGAAGCCAATAAAGTTAAGCCTAAAAAACCTAAAAGTGCTTTTCAAGAACGCTTGTCTAAGGCAATGGAAGAAGCTCAAAAAGCACAAGAAGAAAGACAGAAAACACAACAAAAAAATAGGAATAAAAAGAAAAAATAGTAATATATTTGAATCCAGGCAAAATATTTTGCCTGGATTTTTTATAAACACCTATATCATTAATTTAGTTAAATTTATATATATAATATCTTTTTTATTAATTGTTTCTGCTTGTAATCGCAAGACAACAGATAGGGTAGTAGCACCTCCTAAAATTGAGCCTTTGGTGATTGAGCTAGATTCACAAATTATTGACAATGAACCTATTGTAGAGATTCCAGAGCGACAAGAAAGATTTATTGTAGCGAGTATTGAAAAAGAATCTTGTTATCGAAATTGTCCTGTTTATTCATTGAGTTTGCATAGTGATGGATTAGCTTTTTATACCTGTAAAATTGCTTGTAAGCCTTATGGAATATTTCATGGTTATATTGGAAGTGAGAAATTGGAATTGGTCAAGAAATTCATAGAAAATAAAAAATTATTAGAATTACAAAATTTTTATCCTACAAATAATCAGCCAGTTCCTGAAATTCCATTGACAAAAATTTCTGTGGCTTTAAGTGAAAAATTTTCTCTAGAGATTCAAAATTATCATCATGCACCTGTAGAATTATTAGAATTTGAAAAACTTTTAGATGAAATCATTAGTGATACAAAATGGGAAAATTCTTACGAATAATGGCTCAATATTTTTTTGAACTATATTATTCCTATAATTTACATTATGTTAAGTATTGTTTTTTTAAAGCTACTCTACCAATCTTTTCATTTCAATTACATTATGTTCTCCCATACCACAAACATCAAAAATTTTTTCAATAATTTTTGTTTCATAATTTGGATGCTTTAATGTAATGGTATATCTTTTTAATGGTTTTCTTATGATTGATGTAAAAAAAGAATCAATTGCAATAGTATCTATAAAAAGAGTCTTATTTAATCTTTTATCCATTCGCA
>JAHDII010000009.1 GCA_020630895.1 Saprospiraceae bacterium | reverse complement strand
AAAATTTATACAGTTGTAATTAAGGCTTTAGTATTTCATAAAATGCTAAAGCCTTATCAATTTAAAGAAATACTAGGCATCCCTTGTTTAGCTAATTCATTAAACATTAAAGGATGAACTTCATAATTCATATAAATAGTCAAGGGAAAAGATTCTATGATTTCGATTAACTCTACTTCATTTTCTGCAAGGAAAGTAGCCCATAATTTTTTTCTATCCAAGGATAAACTATAAGAAAGTAATGTTTTTTCAACAAACAATTCATTAACTATAACCCTTTGTTGAGGTATTAAATTCATGAACTGTAAATCTAACTCATCAGGGAGTGTAAAATCAACTAAATATTGATTATATTTCTTCTTAAAAGCCATTACTACTATTTGATTCTATATATATAACACTTTTTTTTTAAACTTGTTGATTAAAATGTAGAATATTTTTTTTACTCAAATTAGAATAGTTAATAACTAAAGTATATTTTTGGGTTTTTATTATAAATTTAGATCAAAACAATGGCTAGACAAATTTCATTAAGAGAAGCAATTAGAGAGGGCATGTCAGAAGAAATGCGAAGAGATGAAAACGTATTTTTGATGGGAGAAGAAGTAGCTCAATATAATGGAGCTTACAAAGTAAGTAAAGGAATGTTAGATGAATTTGGTTCCAAAAGGATCATTGATACTCCTATTGCTGAATTAGGATTTGCTGGAATTGGAGTAGGTGCTGCCATGAATGGCTTACGTCCAATAGTTGAATTTATGACTTGGAATTTTGCTGTTTTAGCTTTTGATCAAATTGTAAATAATGCCGCTAAAACTTTAACTCAATCTGCTGGACAATATAGCTGTCCAATTGTTTTTAGAGGTCCTACAGGATCCGCAGGACAATTGGCTCAACAGCACTCTCAAACTTTTGAATCTTGGATGGCAAATGTACCTGGATTAAAAGTGATTTCTACTGTAGATCCTAGAGATGCTAAAGGCTTAATTAAAACTGCTATTAGAGATGAAGATCCTATTTGTATGATGGAATCGGAAGTTTGTTATGGGGATATGGGAGAAGTTCCTGAAGAAGAATATTTGATCCCTCTAGGTCTAGCTGCTGTTAGAAAATATGGTACTGATGTAACCATTGTTTCTTTCAATAAGATGATGAAAATAGCTATGGCAGCAGCAACAGAATTAGAAAAAGAAGGCATTAATGCTGAAGTAATTGATTTAAGAACCATTCGTCCTTTAGATCATCAAACACTCGTTGATTCTATTAAAAAAACAAATAGAATGGTAGTTATAGATGAATCTTGGCCTTTTGCTGGAGTTTCTGCTGAAATTGCTTATGAAATGCAAAAGTATGCTTTTGATTATTTAGATGCTCCTATTACTAGGCTCAATGCAGCTGATACAAGTTTGCCTTATGCTTCTACTTTAGTAGATGCTTATTTGCCTAATGTTCAAAATGTTATTACAGCAGTAAAAGGAGTATTATACAGATAAGAAGAAATAAAACTCATAAATATCTTACTTATAATAATTCTAAATAAATACTTTTATTAGAATCATTAAACTACAAAATTGAGATTCAACTTTTAAATTGATACATTTGTTTCATATCTATACATTTTAGATATTAATAATATTTGTTAGTCAGCGATAAAATCAAAATATTTATGAATAATTGGTTCATTCGATTTCTATCTTCATCTATAGGAAAAAAGCTCATCATGAGCTTAACAGGACTTTTCCTCATAACATTTTTATTGGTACACTTAGGAGGAAATCTTCAACTCTTAAATGATGATGAGGGAAAGGTATTTAATCTTTATGCTAAGATGATGACCACCAATCCATTGATTAAATTTACTTCTTATGGATTGTATTTTTTCATTCTATTACATGCCGTTCAAGGTTTATTAATTTGGGCTAAAAATAGAGCTGCAACAGGTACAAAATATGCAGTGAGAAAGAAAAGTCCAAATACTTCTTGGGCTTCTAGTAATATGGCTTTATTAGGAGTATTAATTCTAGTATTTTTAGGAATTCACATGGGGGACTTCTGGTTTGCTATGAAATATCAAGTTTGGCCAAATGCTGATTTAGGTAATGAAATGGTAAAATATACCCTAGATGATGAAACAGTTGCCAAAGTCAAAAATTTATATGCTAAAGTTAATTGGTCTTTTTCTCAAGAATGGATTGTTATTGTTTATATCATTTCTATGATAGGACTAGCTTTCCATTTGTGGCACGGCTTTGCTAGTGCATTCCAAACACTAGGATTAAATCATAAAAAATATACTCCTTTTATTGAGTCTGTGGGAAAAATATTTTCAATTGTAATTCCTGCTTTATTTGCTTTAATTCCAATTTTATACTATTTAGGTATAAGATGGCCTTTTGAATTTCATTTTATATAAAAGGAAATTATTATTAAAATAAGGATACTTAGAAACGAATAATTAATTCGATAAGAGTGATAAATTAAAATCAAATATCCCTGAAGTCGATTTAGCTGAAAAATGGGTAAATTATAGAGGTACGATGCCTTTAGTAGCTCCTAATAATAAACGTCGTATTGAAATTATTGTAGTAGGTACAGGTTTAGCGGGTGCTGCTGCTGCTGCAACTCTAGGTGAATTAGGATATAATGTAAAATGTTTTACCTTCCATGATTCTCCTAGACGAGCTCACTCAGTTGCTGCTCAAGGAGGTATTAATGCTGCTAAAAACTATCAAAATGATGGTGATTCAGTATATCGTTTATTTTATGATACGATTAAAGGAGGAGATTATCGTTCAAGAGAAGCTAATGTACATCGTTTAGCAGAAGTAAGCCGTGATATTATTGACCAATGTGCTGCTCAAGGAGTTCCTTTTGCAAGAGAATATGGTGGTTTATTAGCCAATCGTTCTTTTGGAGGTGTACAAGTAAGTCGTACTTTTTATGCTAGAGGACAAACAGGACAACAATTATTAATTGGTGCTTATAGTGCCTTGTCTCGCCAAATTGCTAGAGGTAGTGTAGAAATGTTTAATCGCCATGAAATGTTAGATTTAGTAGTGGTAGATGGAAAAGCAAGAGGAATTATTACTCGTAATTTAGTGAGTGGAAAAATAGAACGTCATGCAGCTCATTGTGTAGTTTTAGCTACAGGAGGATATGGAAATGTTTTTTATCTTTCTACTAATGCGATGAATTCTAATGTTTCTGCTGCTTGGAGAGCTCATAGAAGAGGGGCTTATTTTGCCAATCCTTGTTATACTCAAATTCATCCTACCTGTATTCCTGTTTCAGGCGAATATCAATCTAAATTAACATTGATGTCTGAATCTTTACGTAATGATGGACGTGTTTGGGTACCTAAGAAAAAAGAAGATTGTAAAAAAGATCCTAGAGAAATAAAAGAAGAAGATAGAGATTATTATTTAGAAAGAATTTATCCTGCTTTTGGTAATTTAGTACCTCGTGATGTTGCTTCAAGAGCGGCTAAATATGTTACTGATGAAGGACGTGGAGTAGGGGCAACAGGTTTGGCAGTTTATCTAGATTTCTCTTCAGCGATTGAGAGATATGGAAAAGCTCAAGCTAATATGAAAGGGGTTTCTTCTCCTTCAAAAGCTCAAATTACTGAATTAGGAGAAGCTGTAGTTAAAGAAAAATATGGTAATTTATTTCACATGTATGAAAAAATTACTGATGAAAATCCATACAAAACTCCTATGAAAATTTTCCCTGCTGTACATTATACAATGGGAGGTATTTGGGTAGATTATAATTTGCAAACTACAATACCTGGCTGTTTTGCTTTAGGAGAAGCTAATTTCTCAGATCATGGAGCCAATCGTTTAGGAGCTTCTGCTTTAATGCAAGGATTAGCAGATGGATATTTTGTAATTCCTTATACTATTGGAACATTTTTATCTAAAGAAATTAGAACACCAAAAATTTCTACAGATCTTCCAGAATTTGAAGCAGCAGAAAAGGCAGTAAAAGAAAGAATCAATGATTTACTAAATGTAAATGGTAATGAATCAGTAGAAAGTTTTCATAGAAGATTGGGCAGAATTATGTGGGATAATTGTGGGATGAGTCGTAATAAAGAAGGCTTAACAAAAGCAAGAACATTAATTCAAGAATTACGAGCTGAATACCATAAAAATGTTTTTGTTCCTGGTTCTAATGATGAATATAATCCAGAATTAGAAAAAGCTCTTAGAGTTGCTGATTTTATGGAATTAGGAGAACTCATGGTTTGTGATGCTCTCAATAGAAATGAATCTTGTGGAGGGCATTTTAGAGAAGAATATCAAGAAGGAGGTGGAGAAGCCAAACGTAATGATAAAGATTATATGTATGTTGCTGCATGGGATTTTAAAGGAGAAAATACTGATTGGGATTTACATAAAGAAGAATTAGAATACAATAATATTGAAGTTAAAACAAGGTCTTATAAATAGAAAAATATTGTTTCGTAAATATTAAAATCTAACAAAATGGCTGAAAAAAGTATAAATATAAAACTTAAAGTTTGGAGGCAAGGAGGAAAATATGGTGATGGTAAATTTGAAACTTATGATTTAAAAGATATAGGAACAGATATGTCTTTTCTTGAAATGTTTGATGTTTTAAATGAACAACTCGTTTCTAAAAAAGAATCTCCTGTTGCTTTTGAACATGATTGTAGAGAAGGAATTTGTGGTACTTGTAGCATGGTCATTGATGGTCAAGCTCATGGTCCCATGAAAGGTACTACTACTTGCCAACTACACATGAGGTCTTTTAAAGATGGTGCAACCATTACTGTTGAACCATTCAGAGCTAAAGCATTTCCTGTTATTAGAGATTTAGTCGTAGATCGTTCTTCTTTTGATGCAATTATTCAAGCAGGAGGATATATTTCTGTGAATACAGGTCAAGCACAAGATGCAAATGCAATTCCTATAGAAAAAGATACTTCTGAAAAAGCATTTGACGCTGCAACTTGTATTGGCTGTGGAGCTTGTGTTGCTGCTTGTCCTAATTCGGCAGCAATGTTATTTACATCAGCTAAAGTAGCTCATTTATCTATTATGCCACAAGGAAAAGTAGAAGCTCAAAAAAGAGTAGAAGCTATGGTTAATCAAATGGATAAAGAAGGTTTTGGAATGTGTTCTAATGTGAAAGCATGTGAAGCAGAATGTCCTAAAGAAATTTCTGTAGAAAATATTGCTATTATGAATAGAGAATATATGAAAGCTGTTTTAGGAGCGGATCCAGAAAGAAAATAATATTCAACTATATATCACGGTATAAAAAAAAGATGCATAAAATGCATCTTTTTTTTATGATAAATTTTGCTCTAAAATTTTAAGTTCCTCTTGGCTCAACTCTCTCCATGTTCCTACTTTTAAATGATCCAAATGAATATTCATAATTCTAATTCTTTTTAAAGTAAGTACTTGATAATTTAAATAAGAACACATTCTACGAATTTGGCGATTTAATCCTTGAGTTAGAATAATTTTAAATGTAAATTTTCCTAATTTTTCTACTTGACATTTTTTGGTAACCGTTCCTAAAATAGGAATTCCATTAGACATTTTTTGAATAAAATCTTTTGTAATAACTTTATCTACCGTTACAATATATTCTTTATCATGATTATTTTCTTCTCTTAAAATTTTATTCACTATATCACCATCATTCGTCAATAAAATTAAACCTGAAGAAGCTTTATCTAAACGACCAATAGGAAAAATTCTTTGAGGGTGATTTACAAAATCAATAATATTATCTTTATCTTTTAAATCAGTAGTTGAGGTAATCCCTGGAGGTTTATTAAGTGCAATATAAATTAATTTAGGCTTACTTTTTAAAGGTTGCCCATCTATAATAACGGTATCTGTATGAAATACTCTATTTCCTTTTTTGGCTACAACGCCATTTAATAAAACCCTACCTGCATCAATCCATTTATCCGCTTCTCTCCTAGAACAAATTCCGGTTTGACTAATAAATTTATTTAAACTAATAGATGTTTCTTTTTCCATAAAATATCAAATAAAAAAATCTGGCATTAAAGGACTTCCTGGAGAAAAAGCATAAGACTCTAAATCTTTTTCTGTAAATCCTTCATTCAATAAAATTTCATCATCAATAAAAAAGTTGCCTGTACATTCTTTGCTATTTCTTTGAAGAATATAAAAAGCGGCATCAGCCATAATATCAGGTTTTCTTGACATTTTCATTAATTCTTCTCCTCCAGGTAAATGTTTAACAGCAACCGTTGCAATTGTAGTACGAGGCCATAAAGCATTAAAAGCAATTCCTATATCTTTAAATTCTGCTGCCATTCCCAAAACACACATGCTCATACCATATTTTGCCATCGTATAAGCTACATGATTAGCAAACCATTTTTTTTCCATATTCAAGGGAGGAGATAAATTTAATACATGAGGATTTTCAGATTTTTTGAGATGAGGAATACATAATTTTGAAGTTAAAAAAGTTCCTCTCGTATTTACAGAATGCATCAAGTCATATTTTTTCATACTCACGACTTCTGTACCTGTCAAATTAATAGCACTCGCATTATTAATTAGAATATCTATCCCTCCAAAGGTATCTATTGTTTTATCAATTGCTTCTTGAATCATTTCTTCAAATCGAATATCTACAACAACAGGTAAGGCTTTTCCTCCTGCTGCTTCCATTTCTTTTGCCGCGGTATAAATTGTACCAGGTAATTTAGGATGTGGTTCTGCGGTTTTTGCAGCAATCACAATATTAGCTCCTTCCTTAGCTAAACGCAAACCAATGGCTTTCCCAATTCCTCGACTTCCTCCTGTAATAAATACCGTTTTTCCTTTCAATGACATGTTAATTTTTTTTGATAAAGATACATTAAACTTTTTTACAAATACTTATTATTTCAGGGCTTGTTTCTTGAAAAAAACTTTTGTCCCAATCTCCATATTGATGAATAATTTCAAAATTACATTTTTCAAGAATTTGATTAAGTTTTTTTACCTCTGTATATTTTAAGTAAATTTCAGAATGTATAATTTTTTGAGTATTGATGTTTTCTTTTTTGATTTGAATATAATCCAATTCTGTTTCGATATTATATTCTGTCTGCAAATAAATCTTTATTTTTTCGTTATGGTGATTTTCTATTGTTCGACGGTATTCCATCTTTTGAGAAGAACGATAATTTTTATATTGAAAATTTCTAGTATCAAAAATTAATATTCCATTTTTATTTAAATGCTGATGTACATTATTGAAAAAATCTATTTGATCTTTTTGTGTTAATAGATGTTGAAAACCATGACTCGTCATAAGAACTAGATCATGTTGTTGAGATAAATTGAATGTTCTTGCATCAGCATGAAACCATGAAATGTTCAAATTTTTCGATAATATCTTTGCGTGTTTCAGCATAGGTAGAGAAATATCAATTCCTGTTATTTGAATACCTAGACGAGCAATAGCTCTAGTTAATCGTCCTGTTCCACAACCTATATCTAAAACAGTTCCTCCATATTTTTGAACCATTTCTAGGAAAAAATCATCATCTTTTGCCCACTGATTTTCTAAATCATACATCAAAGGATCATGATATTCTTGCAAGTTAGATTGGTAAAAATCAGCATTGAATAAGGATTCTTTCATGCTTGATATGATATATTAAAAATTTTTTTAATAAAAATACAAAAAAAATGCAACTTTTAAGAAATAGCCTAGTATCATATATTATGATTATTTATATCTGAATAAATCCGAATATTCACATAATAATAATACCATGAAAGAAAACCTAACTGTTTTAGATATTATTGATAATTTCAATGATGACATCCAATTATTGGATCGATTAGAAGCTGACTTTTTTGAGGAAAAAGTCAAAGTTCAAAAAATTGTAGAAACTTATCAAAAAATAGAAAAAAAGATAATAGGAAGCCCTGCATCAGACTATTATCATAAACTAATGGAAGTAGGATATGAACTTATGTTCCATGCTCTGAATTATAAACAATATCAAAACCTAATGAAAAATTTGGTTCAAATTGATAATGATTTCCTTTATCAACTTCATAGTCTTTCTCTAATGACCAATAAACTTACTAAAAAATATCAATTAGTAAAAAAACATTTATTAACCTTAGAAAATAATTTAAATCAGATGCCACAAAGATCATCCAACTAACAAAATTAAACCTTTTAAATAAGAACCTTCAGGATGAAATAAATTGACAGGATGATCTGTGGGCTGGCTCAAACGTCCAATAATACTGACTTTCTTTTGTGCTTCAAGTGCAGCTGCAACAATTGTATTTTGAAATAATAAAGCATCAATCACTTGTGAACAAGAGAAAGTTAACATTATTCCTCCTTCTTTTACCCTTTGAAAAGCCAATGCATTTAATCTTTTGTATCCTTGCACAGCATTATGACGCTTTTTAAAATTTTTAGCAAAAGCTGGAGGATCAACAATTACAATATCATAAGTTTCTTCTTCTTCTTTTAAAAATTGTAAAACATCCTGTGTAAATGCTTGATGTTTTCCTGTAAAAGGTCTATTTAATTCTACATTCTCATTTGTCCAATCAATAGCTTTTTGTGAAATATCGACAGAATGTACTAAAGAAGCTCCTTGTTGTAAGGCATAAATAGAAAAACCTCCAGAATAACAAAAAGTATTTAATACTGTTTTATCTTTGGCATATTCACCTAATAATTGTCGATTGATTCGCTGATCTAAAAAAAAACCTGTTTTTTGTCCTAAAGCCCAATCAATTAAAAACTGATGTCCATTTTCAAGAACAATATTTTTAGTTTTTTCTTCATTCTGAATGATAAAAGAATTCGTTTTATCTTTTGAATAATATGAAGGCAAAACATGATTGCTTTTATCATAAACATTTTTAATTTTTCCTTCAGAAAAACGAACAATAGAACCAGCAATATTTTCAATACAACGATGCATACCTATAGAATGACATTGAACTACTGCAACATCATCATATATATCTACAATTAAACCAGGTAAATGATCTCCTTCTGCATGTATCAAACGATAGCAATTCGTTTTAGAATTAGGGAAGCCTAAAATAATTCTTTTTTGAAAAGCAGCATGAATAGTTTCATCCCAAAAAGTAGTATTAATTTCTTTATCCGAAAAGGCTAAAATTCTTACAGCAATACTTCCATTATTATAATGTCCTGTAGCAATAATTTCATTTTTATAATTCAATACTTTGACAATATCTCCATCTTTTGGATTTCCTTTTTTTTGAGCAATAGCACCAGAAAACACCCAAGGATGAAATCTTTGAATGATTTGTTCTTTACTTTTTTTTAGTTTAATTGTAGAAATATTACTCATGAAAAATTTAAGAAATTACTATAAAAAAAATTATAGTACAAAATGATGAAATAATGATGCAAAGTTAATGAATTATGAATACTTTTATGAGAAGAATTAAAAATAAATAGATTTGAATATTACTAAACTTTCAGAAGAATTGCTATTAGCAGTTAAAACCAACAAAGATATTAGTTTACATCTTAAAAAATTAGAAACTCTACATCAAAATACTTTTGAAAATCAATTAAAAAATGATGATGATAAAAAAGCATTTTGGATTAATATTTATAATGCTTTTTTTCAAGTTTTAAGACAAATTAAAAATGTAGATAAATCAAAAATATACACAGCCAAAGAAATTAAATTAGCACAACAATATTGGAGTTTAGATGATATCGAACATGGAATTCTTAGAAAATATAGGTATAAATATTCCTTGGGATATTTTCCTCAATTATTTCCTGATAAAAAAATAAAAAAAATAGCAGTTTCTTCCATAGATTATAGAATTCATTTTGCATTAAATTGTGGAGCTGAAAGTTGTCCTCCTATTAGATTTTATTCTGCTGAAAAAATAAACGAACAATTAGATTTAGCAACAATATCTTTTTTAGAAAGTGAAACAGAAATATTCCAAGAAAAAAAAGAAATACATATTAGTAAATTATTCAAATGGTTTCTAGGAGATTTTAAATCATATAAAGGAATTAGAAATATTTTAAAAAAGTATTTAGATATAAACACAAAAGGATATAAAATTATTTTCAAACCTTATTCTTGGAAAGAACAGTTGAATAATTATTCTGAATAATTTATTCATATTCATATCCTCCAGGATTTTCTTCTAATTCGACACCTAGAGATAATACAATTCTATTCACAAAATTAAAGTATGAAATAACTAATGTAGCATCTAAAATTTCTTGGTCAGTAAGACCTTCCTTCTGCATCAATTCTACTTGTTTTTGCTTTACAGATTCAATAGGATTTTGTGTTAATAATGTAGCATAATCACATAATAATTTTTCTTTTTTTGAAAGTTCTACCAAAGAATAATCTTTTCGTAATTGATTTGTTTTTTTCCAATCTTTCCAATAAAAATTAACAGCTTCTGCATGATGAACTTGGCAATATTCACAATAATTTGCTTTTGAAGTTACAACCCCCAACATCTCACGTTGCAAACGAGAAAGAGATGATTTTTTAAACATAATTACCTTATACAAATCCATATGTGCTATAATGGAATGAGGATTTAAGCTTTGTATTTTATGTACTTCGGCTATTTTACCTCTATCTTTAGCTAATGAATTATAAATTTCTTTTAATTTTCCTTCTGCTTCTTCTGGTTGAATAATCTTAATTTTTGCCATAATTATAAATATTTTAAAAAGAAAAAAGTATTGTGGTGAAAATGATAAAACCAATTATAATAAGCCAAATAAATGGAATTATTTTTTGTATCTTTAATAAATAAACAAAAGAATGTTTTTGAGGATCAAATAATAAATATTTCCTTGAAATAATAAATAATAAAATTCCTAAAACAGCAAGTGCAATAAATAAAATTAAGGCAAATTTTTGATCGTCTGCTGAAGCAAATGTGTTAAACTCTATTAATGCAAAAATACTTATAAAACAAGAGGTAGCTAACAATAAAAAAGAAATGCCATGAATTTTAATATATTGCAAAGTTTTCAAATCAAAGACTATTTCTAATTCATTATCCTCAGCAATATCTTCATCATCTAAAATCATATGATTAACTCATTATAATTGTAAAAAAAATAATAAATAAAATTCCTAAACTTAAAATCAACCAAAAAAAAGAACTATATCTTATTCCTTCTTTCCATTTCTGCAATGAAGGAGGATATTTACCACTTTGAAAAAATTTGACACCTGACATAAAGAAAAATATACTAGCAATAAAAAATAAAATGACGAGTAAAAAGAATAAAATAGAACGAGGTTCCTCTTGCAACCCTTGAATAAATGTTCTATTTCTTCTACTTAAAAGTCCTCGTGTTAATATAGAATAAAATCCTAAAAAAGTAAATATATTTAATAAGATTAATAATATAGAAATAAAAATTCTAAAAACGCCATCTACATATGCAGCTCTTAAATCCTTTATTAATTTTTCTTTACTAATATATTTCATTTTATTTTTGTTCTATACTAATAAATAATTTCGACTCTTCTCTTGAAACTATTTTATCAATAATAATTTGAATTCCAAAATCTGGATAAAAAGGTTCTCCTAACTTTATATCTCGTTTTGATTTTTGAATAATATCTGCCCATTGTCCAAAAGGTTCTAATCGTGGAGCAAATGTAGCAATATTAAAAAATGCTGCTGCTGCTCTTTCTATCCAATATTCATTACTTTTTTTTGTAAAATTTCCTTTGTTGATAAATCTAAATTCTTGTTTTAATTTATCACAGCCACTTTGATAAAATTCAATAATTCCATCATTTCTTAGTGTAACAATTTCAATACCATCTTGACCATTTACTTCAAAAGAATGCTGAACCACCATAGGCATAGATTCCGAAAAAATAGCAACAGGAACTCCCATTTTACAATTTATATTAGAATTTTGATTTGAACTATTCGAACAAGAAAAAAAAACACATAAAAGGAAAAAGAAAAAAACAACTCTATTCATTATAAAATAAATTGAAATTTATAATACGATCTTACTAAAAACTAATTACTAAGATTTATTTTTTATTTGAAATTTCTTATAAAATCTAAAGTTAAAAATTTATTTTTATAATAATGTTTAATACAGCATCATTTTATATAACTTTTTCTAAATAAAAAAAATGAAATTATATACAATCTTCTTTTTATTAATTTGCACTTTTCAAATCGCCGCACAATACGAAATAGGACATCAATCATTTTCTTTTTCTGATCCTGATAGAAATAATAGAGAAGTTTGGGGTGAAGTCTATTATCCATCTACCACAACAGGAGACAATGTTCCCTTAGCATCAGGACAATTTCCTTTAATTGTTTTTGGACATGGTTTTGGGATGGCATGGAGTGAATATAGTATTTGGTGGGAAACCTTAGTTGAAGATGGTTATATTATTGCTTTTCCTAGAACAGAAAATGCTATTTTTCCATTTCCAGATCACGAAGCATTTGCACTTGATTTAGCTTTTATTGTTGATAGTTATATGACTCAAAATGCAAACACAAATTCTGACTTTTATCAACATTTATCAGAAGAGAATGCAATAATGGGACATTCTATGGGAGGAGGTTGTAGTTATTTAGCGGCTGAAAATGCGAATATCAAAACTATAGTAACGATGGCAGCTGCGGATACAAATCCTTCAGCCATTACAGCAGCAGCAAACATAAACATTCCTGTTTTAACCATAGCAGGTGCTGCAGATTGTGTAGTACAAGAAGGAGGAACACCTCTTGATATTTATAATGGATTGACTTCTACCTCATACAAAGCTTATGTCGAAATCACAGATGCAAGTCACTGCCAATTTGGGTTAGCTTCTTTCGGTTCTATTTGCACAACAGGCGAATTTTGTTCTAACTTTTTAAGTATAGAAGAACAACATAATCAAATGTTTTTAAATGCCCATTCTTGGTTAGATTATTTTCTTAAAAATGATTGCTCAAGATGGAATGATTTTAAAAATAATTTATACAATAGCACTTTTCATACATATTTAGAATCAGGTGCTTTACCTGAACCTGAAGTAATATTAAATGCATCTTCTTTAAATATTTGTCAAGGAGAGACGACAACAATTACAGCAGAAATTGATAAAAACCATTGTGATATTCAATGGTTTTTAGATAATGCTCCTATTAATGATGTAACAACACTAACTTATCCAGTTAATGATCCAGGAACTTATACTGTAATTGTTTATAATGCAGATAGTCAATCATCTATAAGTAGCATTACAATTGAAGAACATGAAAATCCAATAATTAGTATAAATCAAAGTGACAATATATTAGAAACTATTGTTTCTGGAGGCTCTAATTTTACTTATGAGTGGTATTATAATGGAAATGTAATTATTGATGAAGAAAATGCTACTTTAAATATTGAAAATACAGGAGATGGAGATTATTATGTCATTGTTACCAATGAGTTTGGTTGTTCTTCTATTTCTATAACTGAAACCGTTACAATAGCCTCTAATCATCAAATTCAAAATCATCAAATTCAATTATATCCCACAAAAATTACTGAACAATTTATAATTGAATTTGAAAATAATAATATAAAAGAGAATGCTACTATTTTTATTTATAATGAAACAGGACAACTACTCAAAAAAGAACAACTAGATATTGCAACAAAAATAATTGATATCTCTTATTTTTTACAAGGAGTTTATTTTGTAAAAATTCAAAATGGCAAACAATGGAATATTTATAAAATTATCAAAATCTAAAGCTTAAAATATATAATTAGCTCAATAATGTCGCAAATTTTGCGAAGCCTGTTAATCTATGAATAATCTTTTGTTTTAATATGGAGATATAGTTACCTTCGCCACTTATATTCTTCATAAAATTTTAGACCATGAAAATGAATTATACATTTTATTTCTTTACTGTATTATCTTTGTTAGGGTATAACTTAGAAACAACAGCACAAGCTCCTTCTAATGATTTATGCTCAACCCTAACATTAGTGGCTTCTGATGGGACATATTGTTCATCTATAGGAGAATTTACAAATATAAATGCCACTTCAGATGAAGCAACTTATGGGCTTCCTTCTTGTTGGACTCAAGCAGATGAAGATGTTTGGTTTCAATTTACAACAAATGGTATTTTAGATTTTAAAATTACAGTTTTAGGAAATCCTGATGGTTCTGTAACCAATCCAATTGATGCTCCTCAAATAGCTTTATATAGAGGTGATTGTGTAGGTGGTTTCGCAGAAGTTGCTTGTTCTACATCTTCTATGGGGATGGATGAAGTAGAATTAATCATCGAAAATCTAGATAATTTAGAAAATTATTATATTAGAGTAAATGACGACAGCCAAGCAGGAGATTTTCAATTATGTGTAGAATTGTATGATCCATTCCCTATTCCTTCAAATGATGATTGTGCTAATGCTATTAGTGTTTCTGCAACAGTACCCTATTGTTCTGGAGCAGAAGAATTTACTAATATCTCTGCAACTTCAAGCCCTCCTGTCCCTGATTATGGAACACCTTCTTGCTGGACATCTAATCAAAGAGATGTTTGGTTCACTTTTACAGTAGATGGAACCACAGATTTACAAATTACAATAGATGGAAATGCAAGTGGAAATAGTATGAGCCCACTAATGGCTCCTCAAGTTGTGATTTATGATGGAGATTGTACAAATAATTTTACAGAATTATTTTGTGCTCAAGCAGCATCTAATGAATCTATTATTACACTAGATGCAATAGGTCTAACAGATATGCAAACTTATTATATCAGAGTTTCAGATTATAACACAACAAATAATCCTCTTGGAGGAAATTTTCAAATATGTATAGAAGAATTACCTGCTGAATTTAATATGTCAAATGGACTAACCAATTTGTGTAATGGTACTTTATATGATCCTAGTGGTCCAGACAATGATTATTTTGATGAAGAATATTATGTATTCCAAATTTGTCCTACAGAACCTCATACTTGTGTTCAATTAAATTTTATTGAATATGAAATTGCTGGAGGAGGTCCTGGTCCTGGAGGAGGTGATTTTCTAAATATCTATGCGGGGCAAATAGTGGATGGGAATGCACTTGTGAATACCATACAAGGTATTGGAGCCAATGAAATGATAGAAATAGTAGATAGTTGTGTTACTTTAGAATTTTCTTCAGATTTTTTCCAAACTGCGGCTGGTTTTGAAATGAATTGGTCTTGTACTAATAATTGTGTGACTGTTTTTCCTACAACAAATGATGCTTGTACAGATGCTATTTCAATTTCAGGAGCAGGTGATTATTGTTCGAATAATCCAGAATTTTCTACTTTAAATGCTACCTCTAGCAATACAGCAAATGGCTATGGCATTCCTTCTTGTTGGAATAATGATGATAATGACACCTGGTTTACTTTCACCGCAGATTTAGAAGATTATGTCTTAGATATCAATGGAACAAATGTTTTAAATCCTGAAATAGCTATTTATTCTGGTGATTGTACGAATGGTTTTACTGAAATCGCTTGTGAAAACGGACAAGGACTAAATCTAAATACAAATATATTTGGATTAACAATAGGAGAAACATATTATATCAGAGTAAATGATCAAAATGGAGGAACATTCCAATTGTGTTTAAATGAATACCAACCTATAATTTCTAATACAACTGTAACAGAATGCTCAGGTACTATTTTTGATACAGGAGGCCCTAATGGAGATTATTCCCTAGATGAACAGTTTCAATTTACTATTTGTCCTGATGATCCCTTTTCTTGTATTATCCTAGAATTTGTTAATTATGATATTGGAGATAATGCCTTCCTTGCTTTTTCTGATGATGTATTTGTTGATCAAGAGAATGCCATAGAATTTTTTAATGGTGAAGCAGGATCTAATGAAGTTTTTGAATTATATTCAGATTGTATCACAGTAGCTTTCTTTAGTTTTGATGGTTATGGTGGTGGTGGAACAGCTCCAGGTTTTGAAGTTTCATGGACTTGTACAAACGATTGTGACGGACTACAACCTGCTACAAATGATGCTTGTGTTGATGCAATTACCATTGATGCTAGTGGAGATTATTGTTCAGGAGAAACAGAGTTTTCTACAATAGGTGCAACATCAAGTGCAGCGAATTATCCTGCACCTTCTTGTTGGTCTTCTTCAGATAGAGATGTCTGGTTTACATTTACTGCTGGAAATGATTCAGATATGACAGCATCCATTTTTGGAGCTAATATTTCTAACTTACAAATGGCATTATATCAAGGAAATTGCACTGATGGTTTTACGGAATTAGATTGTATAGAAGATTTATCTGGAAATGCTGAAATAGTAATGGATATTTTTGGACTCACTCAAGGAGAAACATATTATATTCGTGTAAGTGATGCAGATGATGCTCCTGATGGAGGGGCATTTGAATTATGTTTAACTACATACTTCCCTTCAATAATGAATGGTACAACAACAGAATGTTCAGGTACTATTTTTGATACAGGAGGAGAATTAGACACTTATAGCGAAGATGAATATTTTGTTTACACAATATGTCCAACAGAAAAACATAATTGTATTAATATAGATTTACCTTATTATGCTATTGAAGAAGATTGGGATTTTCTTAATATTTATGAAGGAGATCAACCTATTCCAAATAGTCAAATTGCTTCTTTAACTGGATTTGGTCAAAATGAAACTTTCGAAGTACTCACAACTGGTTGTGTAACTCTTGAATTCATTTCAGATTATGTAGTAGTTGATGAAGGTTTCGAACTTTCATGGTCTTGTAGTTCTGTTTGTTCTACTTCAAATCAAGAAATTCAAAATCAAAATGAATTTGAAATATATCCTAATCCAACTAGTGATTATTTATATATAGATTTAAAAGATATTAGTACTAATAATTTATCTTATTCCATAAGTACAATAGATGGTAAAGTAATCTTTTCAGAAGAAATTAATGAGTCTAACTTTTCTTTAGATGTTAAAGACCTATCTTCTGGAGTTTATATCATCCAAATAAAAAATCAAGACAATATTTGGATAAAAAAATGGAGCAAAAATTAATATTTATAAATTAAAAATCAAGCTCAAATTTTTGAGCTTGATTTTTTCTAATATTTCTTTTCATTCAAAAATAGAAAACCTACTATAAATCATGAACTTTAATTTATCAAAAAAGTCTATCCAAGCAGTATTCATTACACTTTTTTTATTGTATAGCCAATTGGGTATTGCTCAATTAGAAGTAACAGATGCGAATACTCCTCCTTTTACCCCAGTTAATTTAGTAGAAAATATCTTTTTAGGAGAGGGCGTTGATGTACTAAATGTATCATATACAGGAGATGCAGCAGCTGTTGGATTTTTTGATGGTGAAAATTCTAATATTGGTATTGATAGAGGAATTTTAATGACCTCTGGAGCTGCTACAAACGCAATAGGCCCTAATAATGCTGGAGATGCCTCATTCGATAATTCTGGAGGTTCTGATGTCGATTTGGCAGCAATTACAGGTAAAAATATTTTTGATGCAGCAGCTTATACCATTGATTTTATTCCTTATTCAGATACTCTAAGATTCAATTATGTATTCGCATCAGAAGAATATGATGAATTTGTTTGTGCAGGAGTAAATGATGCATTTGCTTTTTTTATTGATGGTCCAGGTTACCCAGGTCCAACAAATATTGCTTTAATTCCAGGAACAACAACTGAAGTTGCTATTGATAATGTAAATAATGGGGGGAATGGTTGTCCTCCAACTAATGTACAATATTATCAAAATAATGCAGGAGGAACGACTGTTCAATATGATGCATTTACTACAGTATTAGAAGCAACCGCAGTAGTAACTCCTTGTCAAACTTATTCTATCAAATTAGTGATTGGTGATGCAGGTGATGGAGTTTATGATTCAGGTGTTTTTTTACAAGCCAATAGTTTTGGTACAGCAGCAATTGAATTTGATGTTTTAACAGTGAGCCCTGATTCAACAATAAGAGAAGAATGTGCTGAAGCTAACTTAAACTTTACTCTAGCTGAAGTAAGTGATTCAGATTTTCCTGTAACTTATTCAATATCTGGTACAGCAACTAATGGTGTAGATTATACTTTTATTCCTGACAATCTATTTATTCCCGCTGGACAAACTGAATTAGTAATTCCAATAGAACCTCTACAAGATAATATTACGGAGGGAGAAGAAACAATTATTATTGAAGTACAAACCAATCCCTGTAAAACAGATACAGTAACTATTTATTTGGAAGATAATAATATGTTACCTCCTATGCTATTAGATACCATGATTTGTCAAATGGATACAATAGCTTTAGATGCAACACTTCCTGTAGTCCTACCTGATCCAATCACATTTACAAATAGTACTTCTTTCCCAATTACAGATAATGATGTTAGTAATCCTGTGTTATCACCTATCAATGTTTTTGGTATAACAAGTAGTACTGTAACTTCAGGTACAATTCTCTCTGTTTGTATAGATGTAACACACCCTTGGGATGGAGATATAGATGTATTTTTGCTTTCTCCTAATGGACAATTTTTAGAATTAACAACTGATAATGGTGGTGGTGGTGATAATTATACTCAGACTTGTTTTACTGCTGATGCTTCAACTTTTATTGAAGGATTAACCGCAATAGATGCACCATTTACAGATAATTATTTACCAGAAGCTCCTTGGTCTGATTTATTTGGAGCTACAGTAAATGGTACTTGGACTTTACAAATTTCAGACGACACTAATGGATTTTCTGGAACATTAAATTCCTGGTCTATTTCATTTCCTCCAGTATATGACATTAATTATAATTGGACACCTGCTAGTAATATTACTTGTGCAGATTGCCCAGAAACAATGGTATTTCCTCCTTCTACAACAGACTATATCGTTGTAGCAACAGATACCTATGGCTGTGAAACATCAGATACTGCAACAGTTGCAGTTCAACCTTTATTAGCTGCACCTACAGTTACTTGTGAAGCTCAAGGTTCTACTATTATTTTTAGTTGGAATGATATTTTACCTCCTAATGGGTATCAAGTAAGTGTTGATGGAGGTCCTTGGGAAAGTCCTAACGGAATATTAATGCATTCTATTTCTGGAACAATAGGACAAACCATTTCTATAGAAGTACAAGGATTAGAAGATCCATGTGAAGGAATGATTGGTACAGCTTCTTGTATTATTGATTGCGATTTAATAAGTTCTATTACAGCTTCTTCAAATGTAGATTGCTATGGAAGTGCTACAGGAGAAGCAACTGTAACACCTGCTTTAGGAACAATGCCTTATACTTATCTATGGAGTGATGTATCTAGTACTACAACAGCAACAATATCTAATTTAACGGCAGGAACATATACTGTTACTGTTACTGATGATTTAGGTTGTACCAATACAAAAGAAATCGAAATTACCCAAGCAGATTCATTGTCTATTTCACTAACAACCATTGATTTATTATGTAATGGAGAAAATAATGGAGAAGCTACTGCAACTGTAACAGGAGGTACTCCAAACTATACTTATCTATGGAGTGATGCTTCTTCCCAAACAACAATGATTGCTACAGGATTATTAGCAGGAACATATACTGTTACTGCAACAGATGATAGTGGTTGTACAATAACAGAATCTATTGATATCCTTGAACCTTTAGATACCATTTCTGCTACTATAACCACAGTTGATCCCTCTTGTAATGGAGGAACAGATGGTAGTATAGAAGTTGTAGCAAGTGGTGGAACACCTAACTATGAATATAATATTACAGGTACTCCTCAAACCAATGGAACTTTTACTGGATTGGCTGCAGGTTCTTATATTGTAACCATTACTGATGCAAATTCTTGCGAATATACAGAATCTGTTACATTAAATAATCCTGATGAAATAATAATCTCTATAACAAATACAGAAGTCAATTGTAATGGAGAAAATGATGGAACAGCTACTGCAACAGCTACTGGTGGAACAACAACTACAGATTATAGCTATTTATGGAGTGATGCAAATTCTCAAACTACAGCGACAGCAACAGGTTTAGCAATAGGTACATATACTGTTACTATTACTGATGATAATAATTGTACTGCTACAGAAAGCATAACTATTTCGGAACCAGATGAATTAATGGCTACTACGACTGCTGTTCCATTATTGTGTAATAGCAATAATATGGGAGAAACTTCTGTTTCTGCTACAGGAGGAACAATGCCTTATACATATCTTTGGAGTAATGCTGGAGAAACGACAGATATGATTTCTAATTTATCCGCAGGAATATATACTGTTACTGTTACTGATGATAATAATTGTACAGTTAGTTCTACTATAGATGTTACAGAACCCACTCCTTTAGACTTAAATATTACCTCTTCTGATGTGAGTTGTAATGGCGAAAATAATGGAGAAGCTATCGCAACTGTAACTGGTGGTACAATGCCTTATACTTATGTATGGAGTGATGCATCAAGTTCTACAACATCAACAATATCTAATCTAATTGCTGGAACATATACAATTACTGTTACTGATGATAATAATTGTACAATAACAAGTTCCGTAGATATTCTAGAACCAACTGATACATTATCTGCAATGTTTACATTAACAGATCCTTTGTGTTTTAATGGAACAGATGGAAGTATAGAAGCTGTAGCTAGTGGTGGAACACCTAATTATGAATATAATATTACAGGTACTGCCCAAACTAGTGGAACTTTTTCTGGATTGGCTGCAGGTTCTTATATTGTAACAATAACTGACGCAAATTCTTGTGAATATACAGAATCTGTTACACTAAATAATCCTGATGAATTACTTTTATCAATAACAAATACAGAAGTAAGTTGTAATAGTGGAAATGATGCAACAGCAACTATAACAGCAACTGGTGGCACTCCAAATTATACATATTTATGGAGTGATGTGGCTTCTCAAACAACAATGACTGCTACTGGATTAACTGTAGGAACATATACTGTTACTGTAAGTGATGATAATAATTGTACTGCTACAGAAAGTGTGACTATTTCAGAACCAGACCCCTTACAGATTACACCTACAGGTGATGATTTGGATTGTAATGGAGATAGTGATGGAACAGTTTCTGTTACCGTAACAGGAGGGACTTCGCCTTATTCTTATTTATGGAGCGATGCGGCTTCTCAAACAACAATGACTGCAACAGGTCTAACTGTAGGAACATATACCGTTACTGTAACTGATGATAATAATTGTACGATTACAAGCGAAGCTGTAATTAATGAACCACTACCTTTAGATGTAATTACTACAAATAAAATTGATGCAGAATGTAATGGAGGAATGTCAGCAGAAGCAACGGCATCAGTTTCTGGTGGTACTTCGCCTTATTCTTATTTATGGAGTGATGCAAATTCTCAAACTACCGGAACAGCATTTAATTTAGTTGCTGGTACTTATACTGTTACAATAACTGATGGAAATGGTTGTACTAATTCTGCTACAACTATTTTAGCAGAGCCAACAGCATTAAATCTAACAGTAACTTCTACAACTGATTTAGCTTGTTTTTCAGATGGCGATGGAACAGCAACAGTTACAGCTTCAGGAGGAACTCCTTCTTATACTTTTGATATAGGAAATGGAAATCAAGCCAGTGGATTTTTTACAGGATTATCTGTAGGTGATTATACCATTACTGTTACAGATGATAATGGTTGCACAGCTACTACTATTGCAACAATTAGCCCAGATGTAACAACTGCTGTAATTCCAGATTTAAATTATCCTACAACAATATTAAATTGTAATACAACAAGTATTTTATTGGATGCTAGTGCTTCTCAAGGGCCAACCAATACTGAATCATTTTTATGGAGTGACAATTCTACAAATACGACATTATTAGTAACAACTCCTGGAGATTATACAGTAACTATAACGGATGCAGGTACTTCGTGTACTGAAACCATTTCTGTAACAATTACTCAAGATATTACTCCTCCTTCATCAATAATTACATCACCTACTACAGAATTGAATTGTAATATTGCTACAATAACTTTAGATGCAAGTACTTCAACAGGAACAGGAAATTTATCCTATCAATGGAGTGATTTTAGTACTGATACTAATATTAGTATTAACACATCAGGAACATATACTGTAACGATTACAGATGATAGTAATGGATGTACTTCAAGTGAAGAAATTGTAATTACAGAAAATATTGTAGCTCCAATGGCAAATATTTCATCTTTAACTACAGAATTAAATTGTAATATTAATTCTATTATCTTAGATGCTAGTACTTCAACAGGAGGAGGAAGTTTAGCTTATCAATGGTCAGATATGACAACAGCTACTTCTATTACCGTTACAACACCTAATGCATATACCGTAACAGTGACAGATAGTAGTAATGGTTGTACTGCTTCAGCTACTATTAATATTACTCAAAATATTACAAATCCAAGTATTATACCTAATTCTACTGGAAATTTATTAGATTGTAATATTACAAGTTTAGATATTGATGTTTCTACTTCAATAGGAACAGGAACTTTATCTTATGAATGGACGGATGGCAATACAAATTCTATCTATACTGTAAGTTCCCCAGGAACATATACTGTTACTGTTACTGATGATAATAATGGTTGTTCTACTTCTGGAAGTTTTACGATTAATCAAAATATCGTAGCTCCTATTGCTGATATTCAAGCTCCTACTTCTGAATTGAATTGCTCTGTTACTACAATAACTTTAGATGCAAGTAATTCTACAGGAGCAGGAAATTTATCTTATGAATGGACTGGTGGTTCAACAGGAAGTAATTTATTGGTTACCACTGCTGGAGATTACACTGTAACAGTGACTGATAGTAGTAATGGTTGCACTGCTTCAACATCTTATACGATTACTCAAGATATTTCAATTCCTACAGCTATTATTAATAATAACACATCTATTTTAACTTGTACAGATACAGATATTATTTTGGATGCAAGTAGTTCTACAGCTTTAGGTACATTGAGTTATGAATGGTCAGATATGACAACAAATACTTCTATTAGTGTAAATATGCCAGGAGATTATACTGTTACAATAACGGATGTAGATAATGGTTGTACAGCAATTGCAACAGTTACAATTACTCAAAACATTATAGCTCCAGATGCTAATATTACAGCTCCTACTTCTACTTTGACTTGTTCTACTCCTTCAATTACCTTGGATGCTTCTGTTTCTACAGGACAAGGAACATTAAGTTATGAGTGGTCAGATTTATCTACAAATTCAACTCTTGTTGTGAGTGCTCCAGGTATTTATACCATTACAGTAACAGATAGTTCTAATGGATGTACAGCTTCGCAAAGTATTGAGATTTTACAAAATATTACAGCTCCAAATGCTAATATTACAGGAGCAACAACAGAGTTAACTTGTCTGATTACTTCAATTACCTTAGATGCTTCTGTTTCTACAGGACAAGGAACATTAAGTTATGAATGGTCTGATTTATCTACTGATTCAAATATTATTATTAATACTCCAGGTACTTACACTGTTACAGTAACAGATAGTGCTAACGGATGTACGGCTTCGCACAATATTAATATTACGCAAGATTTAACTATTATTCCTGTTGATATCACATCCAATAATACAGAATTAACTTGTACATTAACTTCTATCACTTTAGATGCAGGACTGGGATATGATTCATATATTTGGAGTACAGGGGAAACTTCTCAAACTATAGATGTTAGTACTCCTAATGATTATACCGTAACGGTAACTTATGGTATTTGTACTGATGAGGCAACTATTTCAATTACGCAAGATTTAACTTTTGATGTAGCCATTACTGGAAATTTAGAATACTGTTCTGGTTTTAGTACAACATTAAATGCTGATACTGGATTAGATTCTTATCTATGGAGCACAGGAGAAACAAGTCAAAGTATAACAATAGATTCTCCTAATGATTATACCGTAACTGCAACAAATGGGATTTGTACCGATGAAACAACAGTAAGTATTATTGAATTAGTTTCTCCTACTCCTGAAATTAGTGGAGCTACTGAAATATGTAGTGGAACAACAGAAACTCTTGATGCAGGTTTAGGATATGATTCATATAACTGGTCGAATAGTCAAACAAGTCAATTCATTACAATTACTGGAGGAGGGACTTATACTGTAACTGTTACAAGTTCAAATGGTTGTACAGGAACAGATAGTTTTATTGTTGAAGACGCCGAAGATCCTGAATATAATGTAATTGATAATACTTCAATTTGTCTAGGAGGCTCTATTATGATAGGAACTGTTGAAGCTGTAGGAAATACATATTCTTGGACATCTGTACCTAATGATCCTTCATTAACATCTCCAACAAGTGGTGTTCCGTCTGTTTCTCCTACTGAAACTACAACTTATGAATTAACAGTAACCAATGGAGTTTGTACTCATGTACAAAGTGTAACAATAGAGGTTATAGATCCTTCATTAGAAGTAGTAAGTCCAGTTTTTGTTTGTTTAGGAGATGAAGCAACTCTTTCTGCTACAGCAGGTCCAGCAGGAGGAATCATTACTTGGTCAGATTATGAAGGAAATATTTTAGGAACAGGAGATGAAATTCAGGTACTTCCTTTGGGAACAACTTCTTTTCATGTAAACTATACTATAGGAAACTGTAGTATTTCTGATATTGTAGAAGTGAACGTTTCACAAGAGGTAAACCTAGAATTAAGTTCTTCTAGTGGTACTGAAATCGAGGCTGGAGAAGGAACTATATTAACAGTAACAGGAGCTCCTATAGGTTCTACATTTGTATGGTCAGCAGATAATAGTGATGCTCCTAATGGTGATGATATAGTTAATGTTAATCCTTTAGTAACAACAAGCTATACTGTTGAAGTAACAACACCTGAAGGATGTGTGTATTACCAAACTATTGTGATATTCATTGAAGCTGAAGAATTAGAAATGCCTAATGTTTTTACTCCTAATAATGATGATCAAAATGATAGGTTCTATCCTGTTTACAATAATTTTGTGATAGAGATTATTGAATTTAAGGTATTTGATCGTTGGGGAGAATTAGTTCATGATAATATAGGAACAGGTTGGGATGGAACATATAGAGGAAAAGAAATGTCTTCTGATATTTATGTTTACCTAGTAAGATATAAAATTGGAGATATCGAATATTTTAAGAAAGGAGATGTTGCTTTAATGCGATAATATCATAAACATAAAACATCCCGAATTTTAGTTATTAAAATTCGGGATGTTTTTTATACGTTTCTCTTACAATTAATTTCATGATTGAGTAGTGTTACTTCGTTTTTTTGCTTGTTTGTCATACGACTTATAATAAAAAGAACAGAAAATAATCCTATGAGTCTTTTTATAAATTTTTTCATGAAAAAATTATAGATTAATACTACGCAATAAAAGCAAAATAAGTAAAAAGTAAAACAGAGGTAACAAAACCT
>JAHDII010000285.1 GCA_020630895.1 Saprospiraceae bacterium | reverse complement strand
AATAATAATAGCATCATCACACCTTTTCCTTTCTTTTTTATCTTTTATAGATACACATTTTTCATCAAAGACAGGTCTTTCATCAGGCATATTAAAAAATAATTTTATGGAATCATTGAAAATATATTTATTTTCTTTTTCAAACCAAGCACCCCATTTCCCATCTTTTTTAATCGTTAAATATCCATTATAAAACATTCCATATCTTTCTAATTCAATAGGGATAACAGTTTCTAATTTAGAATCTAAAACTCCATATAAATTATTTTTTTTTACATAATAACCCCATTTAGAATAATAAACATCTTCATATATTTCAGACTTTTTTTCTCCTTGAGAATTAATAAAAAAGAATTGTTCTCCTTTTTTTACATATGCAAAACCTTTATCAAAATTGCTAACTTTATCATATTGAGTTGGAATAATTAATTTTCCTTGTGGATCAATAAAACCCCATTTATCATTAATAGCAACAGCAGCTCTTTCTTCATAAAATTTTCTAGCTTCAGAAAATTGTGTTTTAAAAACTTTTTTCCCTTTTTCATTCACATAAGTATATTTACCTTTTTTAAATTCAGGAAAAATATCTTGTGCTTTTAGGGATACAATAAAAAAAGAAAAAAGAAAAAATATTGATATTATTTTTATTATAATTTTATTAAGCATCATTAAAATTTGTTTTATGAGAATTAAATTATTTTCTAATGGCTACAACAGGATCCATAAAAGCTGCAATGAGTGCAGGAATAATTCCAGATAGTACTCCCGTTAGCGTTGAAGCAAAAATTCCAAACATCAAGTTTTGAAAAGATAAAAATACTTCAAATTCAAAAAGTGCAGTAACAATATAAGTCATTAACCAAACAAAAGCCAAACCAATAGCTCCACCAATTAAACACAAAATAATAGCTTCTGTCAAAAATTCAATTAATATAACATACCATTTAGCCCCTAATGCTTTTTTAATACCAATAATATTCGTTCTTTCTTTTACAGAAACAAACATAATATTTGCTACACTAAACATTCCTACAAATAAAGCAAAAATCCCTATAATTGTTCCTACTGTTTTAAGAATTCCAAAAATGCTATCCAAAGCATTAGAAATAATAGATAATGTATTTAAAGCAAAATTATTTTCTGTTTTAGGTTTTAATCTTCTTGAAGCTCTCAAGACTCTAGTAACATCATCTTCCAATTGTTCTAGCGTAATATTTTCTTTTGCTTTTACATTAATCGAACCTCCTCTACGAAATTTACTTTTTACATCTGTAACTTTTCTTGCTAATTCATAAGACAAAATAACTGCTTCATCAAAATTTAAAGGATTAATTAAATCTTTTCCTGATTCTTCTAATACCCCCATCACAATACATTTTTGTCCAAAGATTTTCACTTTTTTTCCAATAGGCTCTATATTTCCAAAAAGTTCTTTTGCTACTTTATATCCTAAAATAATTTTTTT
Source organism: Saprospiraceae bacterium (assembly GCA_020630895.1). GTDB lineage: Bacteria > Bacteroidota > Bacteroidia > Chitinophagales > Saprospiraceae > JAHDCE01. The sequence goes on along the minus strand of JAHDII010000285.1, from coordinate 2,839 downwards.
AGATGCTAAGCGATATTCTGTTTCTGTATAAAAACGTCCTTTTTCAAATTCTAAATTAAAAACTTTAGCATAATCTTCTGTAACAGCAATAGCAAAAGCTCCATCAATATTACTCGATTGATATTCTATAGATTTTCCTCCAATAAAATTGGTAAATGTAACCAATTCCGCAGTGTTCAATTTTTTTCTTAATGCTTTATAATCTTGAAAACTAGGACTAGGTCTTCTCATCCATTTCCAATAGTTGGCACTAGGATCTTCCGCCCAAGAAAATTTATCAATATAAATTACATCATCACCTAACTTTTGAAAACTTTGTCGAATACTCGATTCCATAGAATCAACAGCAGAAAAAACCATAATGACACACCAAATTCCAATAGAAATACCTAATAAAGACAAAAAAGTTCTCATCTTATTAGAAACTAATTGATGAAAAGCTTGTAGAGTACTTTCTATCAAAATTTTAAGAATGGTTGCCATACAATTTATATTATTTAAAATATAAAAATCGTAAACATTTTAAAAAAAATTGAACTTAGTAGATAAATGTAGCGTATTTCTATATAAACGACCTAAAAATTATCCTTTTATCAATAATACTTATGCTTACAATTAAGATTTTTATATTTTTGTGGTCTTTTAATCATTTTAGGTTATACTACATTGGTAAAATTAGTCTAAACGCTTGTAAATCAATATATGAAATTATCAAATTTTAAATTCGAATTACCACAGGAGCTTATTGCTAAATATCCTTCAAAAGAAAGAGATGAATCTCGCTTAATGGTTGTCAATAGAGAAACAGGAACTATTGAACACAAAGTTTTTAAAGAAGTTATTCACTATTTTGATGAAGGAGATGCTTTAATTTTTAATAATACAAAAGTTTTTCCTGCTAGGTTATTTGGAAAAAAAGAAAAAACAGGAGCAAAAATTGAAGTATTCCTCCTCCGCGAATTAAATCATAGTGCTAGACTTTGGGATGTTCTAGTAGATCCTGCTCGAAAAATTCGTGTAGGAAATAAACTATATTTTACGGATCCTGAAGGCAATGAATTATTAGTAGCAGAAGTAATTGACAATACGACTTCTAGAGGTCGTACTATTCGTTTTCTTTTTGATGGCACTGATGAAGAATTTAATGGTGAACTAGAAAAATTAGGAAAAACACCTCTTCCTAAATATATCAATAGAGAAGTAGAAGCTATTGATAGAGAAAGGTATCAAACGATTTATGCTAAAGAAAATGGTGCTGTTGCAGCTCCTACTGCAGGTTTACATTTTAGCCAAAATTTAATGAAACGCTTTGAATTATTAGGTGTTAGTTTTGCTGAAATTACCTTACACATTGGTTTAGGAACTTTTAGAAATATTGAGGTAGAGGATCTTTCTAAACACAAAATGGATGCTGAATATTTTAAAATTCCTGAATCGGCTGCGAACATAGTTAACAAAGCTAAAGAAAATAAAAAAAGAATTTGTTCTGTAGGAACAACGAGTATGCGTGCTATCGAATCGGCTATTTCCGCTGAAAGTTTATTAAAATCAGCTGAAGGATGGACCAATAAGTTTATTTATCCTCCTTATGATTTTAATTTAGCTAATGCAATGATTACAAATTTGCATCTTCCTAAATCAAGTCTTTTAATTATGATTTCTGCTTTTGGAGGACATGAATTAATTATGGAAGCTTATCATGAAGCCATTAAAGAAAAATATCGCTTTTATAGTTATGGTGATGCCATGCTTATTTTATAAAGAATAAAAAATCCTAGTAAAATTTTACTAGGATTTTTTTTATTCTACCAAAACAGTTTGTTCTATTCCTCCAGTCATATATTCTCCAGAAAGAGGATTTACTACTCTAATTTTAATATAAAAACTTTGTTCTCCTTTTTCTTTTAATGGCGTTTTAAAATGAGCAACCCCACTTGGATCAAATAATATTTCTTCATCATTAATTATAGCTACAGCAGTTTTTTCAAAACCTTTTGAAAATGTAGCAATACTTATATCTGCTTCTAAAACATCTCCTTGTTTATATTTATCTTTTTTAGTTTTAAAAACAGGCATAAATTTATTAATAACTATTTCTCTTGAATAACTTAATTTTTCAATATCTTTTAATATTAATAATTCAGTCAAAAGTACATTTTCTTTTATTTTTTCAAGTGTGATTAAAATTGAAGGATGAGTTTTATTTTTCAAATTAAAATTAAGCCAATCATCTCTTTTTAAATTTTGAGCCAAAGGAGATTTTTCTTGAATATATTGTAGTGCATATTTAATCTCTTGTCCTCTTATTTTTGTCGTTTGACTTGTTTCATACATAGTTCGTTCATAAAAGAAACATACTGAATCTAAATATGTATTTAATCTTTCTTCTAAATTTATAGCATATTCTCCTTTGGAATTATTTTTTATATTATTTTGAATTTGCTCAATATTTTTAGTTATTTTTCGAGAATGATTCTTAACATCTTGAATCATTTTTGAAATAGGTTTTTGAATATCTTTTTTATAATGAATATTTTTATGAATCATAGATTTAGAAAAAGATATTTGATTTCTTAAGGCTTCATTTCCTTTTTTTATATTTAGCATAATACTTTCAAAATCATGAGAATTATATGTTTGAGAAATAGGTTTTTCCGTTTGATAAAAAACAAAACCTATTATAATATTAAAAATAAAAGAAAGTAAAAATAACCAAAACCATTTAGATTGAAATGTATTTTTCATATTGATTTTATAAAATGAAAAATTAGAATTTTGAAGATATTTTTTTTGACCATTTAATACTTGGTTTTTCAACAAAATAATACATCATTGTAGC
>JAHDII010000284.1 GCA_020630895.1 Saprospiraceae bacterium | reverse complement strand
TATAACGAATGAACAAAGAAAGAAATACATATCTAACATCGAGAAAGGACTAAAGGTGAAACGAAATGGAACAGTAGAAAGTTATTATTTAGAGCCCAATATTGATCATCTGAGAAAAATCAAACTCTCGCTTTTAGAATATGATAACCTTATTGATAAAAGTTTATACTACAACATCCCCTTAGCATATAAATTTTTTATACAAGAGCGAAATAAATATTACCCAAACGATTAGGACATACTAAGAAGAATCAGTTTTTATATGCTATATCCACTCAATGGCCAACTGTAGAAACAGTGAAATATTTTGTTGACTTAGGTTATTTGACCGAAAAAGACCTTCTTTATATTGCCAATAAAGGTTATTATTTTTCACATTTCATTGAAGATAAAAAAGCAGAAAATGCTTACCATAAGTACTACAAGAATTACTTCAAACTGAAGAAAACATCCTTATCTCCTTCTAAAAAGATAAAGATTACACAAAAGATGATGCAGTACAAAGATTACCTTAGCAAAATGCATCGATTATAAAGAGATAGGGCAATCGCATATAAAAAATACTAAATCTGATAATTAAAAACTTACAAATATTAATATTTTAAATTCAATCTTGTAATATTTATAAATTGTTGATTTTTAGATTTTGTTTTTCTGAAAAATTTAAATGTGATTGCCCTGATAAAGAGATGAAAAAAGTACATGACAAAATAAGCCCCAAGGCCTATTTAAAAGAGGGCTTACTCAAACTTATCACGGATAACTTTTTTGCATAATATTTCCACAGGCCTCAGTAATTATTTCCCAAAATGCTTGGCGAAAATGATAATTAGTTAAATGGGAATTCATTGGTTTTTGATCAACTATTTTTCCTAAGGTTTTACCTTCAGGAGCACCCAATAAATCACCCGATTTTCCATATTTCCCATCTAAGCAATCTACATATTTTTGAGCTGCTTTTTTAGGACTTTGAGCAATCCCAAATAAATTCATTAAAGGAAAACCAATGTTTTCAAAAATGAATTTTTTAGGATTAGGAACGTCTCGTAATCCATTCGTACCAGAAGTTAAACCTGGAGAAAACCAAACATATGTTCTTTCTTTATCTAACTCTGCGAGTTGCTGAACTAATAATCCACTCATAAATTTTGCATAACCAAGAGCATCTAAATCTTTATATTCTCCTGAGCCTTTAAAAATATAAGTTTTAAGCTCTTCCAAAGATTGAAATTCTGGTTTTTTTATCATCCCTTTAATTCCTCTTGCCCCTTCTCCTCCTGGAAAAACAATTCTAGCATTAGGAGCAATAAGTCCTCTTTGCTCAAGATATTTTAAAGTCAAATAAGCACCCATTACATTTTGATAAATCGTTTTTTCTATAGATGTTCCATTAGAAGAAATGAATTGAAAATCATTGGCGACCACCATTCCTCCTGCTTGTAAAAATACAATATCAAAAGCTTCTCCTTGCGGTATTTTTGAAACAGCAGTTTGTATAGATGGTTCATTACCCATATCAAAACCGCCATAAGTTTCTAATTTAACATGATTTGAATGTTGCTGCAACTGTTTTTTTGTCCACTCTGCTTTTTCAATAGTTCTACATGCCAAAGCAATTTTATTAACTTTTTTTTGTGTTAGAATTTTGACAGTTTCTAAACCTATTCCTCCATTAGGACCTGTGATAAAAATATTTGAATTTGTTAACATAAATTAAGTGTTTTTGAATTTTCTTAAAATTAAAATCCTAATTTACCTGTACTAGAAAAAAAATCTTTTACTGGAGTAGTAAATGAAATAGCCATTGATATAAGTGCTACTACTATACCTATATAGGCACTAGAAGGTATTGCAATAAGAATATTAATAATAAACATGGCTCTAGCTCCCATAATATTTCTTTTTAAGATGAAAAAGACAAGAATGGCAAAACTTACAATGTATGCAATCCCTGTATAGATCATAAACATGGGATCTAAATTTCCTATTTTAATATCTTTAGTTGTAATTACAAAGTAAAATACAAAAGGAAGAATCATCATTAAGGCGTTCAAAATAAAAATGATTCTTAGTTGAATGGGCTTTTTTACTAAATTTTCCGAATTTGACATTATTTTTAATTTTTATTGATAAAATTAATTACAATGCAAAGATGGGTTTGATATATCTTTGATGTTTGGATTATTTGTTCAAAGAATTGGAATTTTAGTTCAAAAATTTTTCTCTAAAATTAGTAGGGGATGAATTATAATATTTTTGAAAGGTTTTTGTAAAATATCCAACATCTGAATAACCACAGTCATAAGCAATTTCAGAAATTCGTAACTCTGTTGTTCTGAGTAAAAGTTGAGCTTTTTCTAATCGTTTAGAAATAAAATATTTATTAGGAGAAGTTCCATAAATAGAAGAGAATTTTCGTTTAAATGACGATAAACTTAAACCTGTTAAAAAAGCAAGATCTTCTAAATTAAGATCTTCAAAAAGATGTGTTTGTATGACTTCTTGAAATTGATATTCATTAGATTTAAATAGTGCTCCAAATATTTTTTGAATATTTCCACTTTTATCAGTTTTTACTAAAATATGTATCAACTCTTGAATTTTGATGCGAAGTAAATTTTCAGAAATCAATTGAGGATTATCTAAATAATATTGTAAATTTTTAAAATAATCGTTTAATAAAAAAGTAGATTCTGTTTTATGTACGGGAAAGACTTGTTGGCTTTCCTGTTCTAAAAACCATTGAGGGATTTGGTTTTGATAGATGAGTTGTAATACATCTGAGGTTAATTGAAAAACAATCACTTCATTCAATTCATTAGATGGATTAGGAGACCAATTATTAATAAAATTGTCAGATTTCATAATAATAGTATCTCCTGAAGTGAGTTTGATATATTGATTAGCAGCATATAAATTAGATTTTCCGCTAACAACATGTACAATTCGAGCTTCATTAATTAAATTATCTGAAACTTTAAATGGTGGTTTAAAAAAGGTTCTTCCTAAAACGACCCAATCTTTAATATTATATGTACTTAATGGTTTTTTCAATTAGGATGAATTGAAATTTAAAAAATAAAAAAGTAAATATAATTAAATTGCATTACTTTTTGATAGTCTTCCATTTTCCAAAATCACCAACTCTCATTTTTCCACTTCTTTTAAATGATAAAGGAGAATCCGGAATTTCAGGTTCAACATCAGACCAATTGGTTGTAGGAACTTCTCTTAATAACCAAAATACTTCTGTAAAATGAGGAGTATCTGATTGATGAATATCTAAATAAATTTTTGAATGATAATTGATATTTAAGAAAAACATAAATTCTTTAAAATATAAAGAACTGTTAGAAGCGGAAAAATGAGTATGATCAAACATTAATTTAGAAATATTAATGTGTAATAATCGATTTGAAATTTGACTCCACCAACCTTCGCTATAAATTTTATTATTTTTAATAATATCTTTTCTGACAATTTCAGCATTCCTATCATAGAGTTGAATAATATCTATTTCTCTTTTACATTGTTCAGCTTTTTCAATAAATTTTTCAATATTAAAAACATTTTTCACGATACTTCCAATAACATCTACTACAACTTTACATTCTTCTTCATCTAAATAAGTAAAAGAAATAAAATTAGAACCAAAATTGTCTTTTTTCGAAAATAATTTAATTTGTAAGTTATTTAAAACGCCCTCATTAAATTGTTCTATTGTAGCTTTAGGATCATTCAATCTAGCACGAATTAAATTCAAATATCTTTTTTCTACTTTTTCTTTAAATGTTTCATTCTCTTTTAATACATTTAAAGCTAAAGATATTTTTTGTTCAACGCCAGATTCTAAAAATTCATAAATAGAATCAATATTATTTGGATCGAAATTAGAAAGGTCAATTTCTTCTTGTATTTCTGGAATATTTAATTCTGGAATTGCAGGTAAAGATTGTATTTTTAATATATCATTTTCATAAACTAAATGTAATTTTTTAATAGGACGATCTAAAGAATAATAAAAAGATTTTATTTCATCTCCAACTTCTGAAAAGTCAAATTCATAAGGATCCTTTGGGCGAGTATATGATTCTATAATATCTGTTTTTAATTCATTAGACATTATAAATGTAACTTTAGTTTCTATTTTTGTAACAGTAGATTCATTTATTTCTTTTTTTAATTTTGAAATTATTTCATCAATAATCATTTTAGAATTTAATATTTCTACTTTTATTTCTTGTCCTTTTTGAATCGTATATCTTTTAATTTTACATACGGTAAAACCCTCAATAATAATATTACTA
>JAHDII010000283.1 GCA_020630895.1 Saprospiraceae bacterium | reverse complement strand
GTAGATGGCAATCCAGGTCCTACTTATTATTACTTTTATAACGAAGGTGAATTATAGACTTTATTAAAATAGCTCTCATCTAAATATATCCACTTAAACTACAAATGTATGATTACAAAACATATACATCAAACATGGAAAACGCATCAAATTCCTGAAAAATATGTAAAATATGTAGAACAACTAAAAACAATTCACAAGGATTGGAAATATACTCTTTGGTCTGATGAAGATAATACTCTTCTTATAAAACAACATTATCCTGATTTTTTTGAAGCCTATGCAAAAATTCAATTACCCATAGTAAAAGCAGATTTTGCCAGGTATGCTTTTATACATCAATTTGGAGGATATTACCTAGATCTCGATCTTGAAATCATTAAAAAAATAGATACTTTACATGATGTAAACATTAATCTTTTACTCACGGAAGAACATCCTGAACATGCACAACATCATGGAGTTGATCTAATAATTACGAATTGGTTTTTTGGAGCTCAAAAAGGACATCCCTTTTTGTATCATTTAATGGAAGAAATTATTAAAAGTGATTTAAATGAGAATGTATTAGAACAAAGTGGTCCTTTATTGGTAACAAATATTTTTAATAATCATACAAAAAAATATACGAAAGTATTAAGTTTTGAAAAACTAAATCCATTGAGTAAGTGGGACTGTTGGGAAGGTAAAATTAATTATGATATTATAGAATATGGTCTTCATCATTATGATGGAAATTGGTGGAGAAAAAAAGAAGAACAAATGTCTGAAGAAAATATTCAACTTAAACAATTTCCTGAAATTGATTTAATTTCTTGCTTAATGATTACACGACAAAGGCCTAAATATTTAGAAAGGGCTATCGAATGTTATAAAAATCAAATCTATTCTAATAAAGAATTAGTTATTGTTTATGAATCAGATGATGAGGAAACAATTCAATTATTAAAGAATTATAATGAAGCAGATATTTTGAAAATAGAAATACCTATTCAACCTAAACTTACATTAGGAGCTTTGAGAAATATTGCAATTCGAGAATGTAATGGAACGTATTTTACTCAATGGGATGATGATGATTATAGTTCTAAAGATAGAATTAAAGAACAATACCAATGGCTTAAAAACACAAATAAGAAAGCTTGTTTATTAAAAAGATGGCTTTTATTTGATGAAACAACATCCTTAGGATATATTTCTTTTGATATTGATATTATCGGAGGAGGGGAAAATACGATACTTTGTGAAAAGGCATTTATTATGGAGCATAAAAACTTTTATCCTGAATTAATAAAAGGAGAAGATACTCCTTTTATTCAATACTTAAAAAAACAGAATGAAATTACGCTTTTGGATGAACCTAGATTATATATATATAGTGCTACAAATTGTAATACATGGGAAAGACAACATTTTGAAGATATCATAGAAAAATCATGTATGCCATTACCTTCTGAATTGAATAATAAATTAAAAAGAATGCTAGAGCTTGAATAGAAAAATGAATTGATGTATATTTATCTTTTTATAACGTTAAAAATCTTAGAAAATGTCAAAAAAGAAAGAAGGCAAAAAAATCAAAAAGGTAAAAGTTCAAGAACTAACTTCTAAAGAATTAAAAAATCTTTATGGTGGTTCATTAAAAGGATATACACCTAATGCTACCAATATTGCCTAAAAACTGAAATGAGGATATTCATACAATATCCTCATTTTTCATTAAAATATATCAAGCTTGAATTGGCAATCTATTAACGTTATGATCGGAACTCCATGTTATGGAGGATTACTGCATTATAAATATGCTCAAGGTATTTTAGAATTACAAAAAAAAGCTCAAGAATTAAATTTTAAAATAGAAACAGCTTTTTATGTAGATTCTTTAATTAATAGAGCTAGAAATGCTATTGTTTACGACTTCTTAAATTCTGATTGTACTCATTTATTTTTTATTGATGGAGATATAGAATTTGATGTGGAGGCTATTCTTAAAGTAATTTCTTTTGATAAACCAATTGCTTGTAGTGCTATACCATTAAAATTTTTAAACTATGATGCAATAAAGGCTTATCCCGACAAATTGATCAATGAAAATTTTCCTGAAAATATTATGTTGTATAATTTTAATGTTGAAGATTCTGAAGAAATTATAAGGGAAGGAGATTTTATAAAAGTCATTCATTGTGGAACAGCATTTATGTGTATTCAAAGAGATGTATTTTTTCAATTTCAAGAAGCATACCCTGAAATGGAATTTCATGATGCTAGGATAGATGAACAATCAAAACAATTCAAACGATATAAAAATTTCACTTATTTTGAAACATTTATAGATCCTGATACTAAAGTTTATTTAAGTGAAGATTATGGATTTTGTAAAAGATGGATTGATATAGGAGGAGAAATATGGGTAGATTTGAATAGTAAATTTAAACATTATGGTTCTCATGGATTTAAAGGTCATTGCGAATTATCTATTCTTAAAGAATAGCATTATTTTAATTGACGCATTATAATATGTTTTTTTCTTCTAAATCGTATAAATTTTATTACTAATGCTTCTAATTTTAAAGCAATCATAAGTTTTTTAAATTTATCTTTATATTTCAAATATCTTAATTCTCTATTAGTATATTTTCTAGCTATTCCTATATTTTCTAGGCTACTATCAAAAATTCCAGTTTGTGCTACTTTAGGAAATACTCCTACAGATACCATTCCTGTAATATAGGCTCTTCCAGTCAATTCATCGGCAGGTAAAACTAAAGGATAAACATGATAGAGTAATTTTTTTACTCCTCTAGCTGTAAGTAAATAACAAGATAATAATAAAGAAACATCTAATAAAAGAGTAGGATAATAATCATCAAATATAGGTTTTCCAAATGGTTTTTGTTGTACTGGACTTGTAAAATTTACAAATTCTACAAAAGAAGGAAAATGATTAAAATTTTCTAAACATCGAACAAATTCTTGTTCTAATTTTACATCATCTTCTAAAATAACAACCTCAGATAGATTTTCTTTTTCCATTCTTTCCCATAATCGAGCATGTGTAAGGGCACAACCTATTTCTCCTTTTGTAAGTTCTCTTCCTGTCCTTATTTTAGCCATAAAAGGACTATAAAATGATAGAAGTTCTGGAGACAAATTTTCTCCATTAATAGCAGGAATAATTTCGTATGAAAGCCCCAACTCTTGCAGATGTTGTTCCATATAATTCCTTCTTGCAATATCTTTTTCTAAATTAATAATCCAAATTGGAGGAATTGTTTTCAAAATTAATAATTTTATCGTCTAAATTTTTATAAAAATAAAGTTAATTTTTTTTTAATTCAAACCCAATATTTATTTCATAAAAATGTTTCCTAAAAAAATATATTTAACATACAAAAAAGAACCTCCTAAAAAAGTTTTTAAGCATTGGAAAAAATTAAATCCAAATTATGAAATTGAATTTAGTACAGATAAAGATTGTATTCAATTCTTAAAAAAATATTTTGGAAAAGAATTGATGAAAATGTTTAAAAAAATTCCAGAAGGAATGTATAAGGCCGATTTATGGAGATTGTGTAAACTTTATATTAATGGAGGAGTATATGCCGATATTGATTTAGTTCCTTATATATCAATAGATGAGTTAATTAAGGATCAGCATCATTTTTATTCTTGTTTAGCTCTAGATAGAATTAGTATTTTTCAAGCATTTATAGTGACGTTCCCTAAAAATCCTTTGTTATTAAGTTTTATAGCTTCTTTTATTCAGAATAAACCATTTCAAAATGGATTTGTAAACGGACCTTGTTTAGATATGTATAATTGTTTAAAAAGTAGTATTCATCAATTTAAAAAAATAAAAGGTGAAAAAGTTTATACCATAAATGAAATATATTTTCCAATATTAGTAGGATTCAGTAATAAAAATATAAAAAGAATAAAATTGGATATTTTGAATTATAAGTTTGCAAAAAAATATAATCTTAATTTTAATAATTTAAAAGTAAGACCTCATTCATTTAATGACACATTTGCATATAAAATAAAAGGCGATATTCTAGAAATTAAAAGAACGGATAAGAAAAAAGGATGGAATCATTTTCTTATTTTCCATGCTTATATAGGTTCTTTTCAACAAAAAATTTATTTATTCCAAGAATACTTAACGGACTCAGATATTTGTAATGCTTATGTAGAATTTAAAAATAAAAAGATTTTTGATTCAAGAGATTTAGAATATTATAAATTAAAATCAGAAAATAAAATTTGGAAATAAATTTACTTAGTTAATGCCCTAAAACCAAAGTTTAATTCTACTTGAAAAGTTTGAGGA
>JAHDII010000282.1 GCA_020630895.1 Saprospiraceae bacterium | reverse complement strand
ATTCCTGTATGTTTTGTAATAATTTCGTCCCATAAATTTTCATCCTCACTTAAAGAATTAAAAAATGTTTTTAATTCTTTAAGTTCATTATTTGAAAGATGATTTTTAATAATGGGTTCAAAATTCATTTTTAATTATAATTTTCTTCTTTTAATTTCTTCTTTAATTAATTTTAATTCTCTTCCCATTTCTCCTGACACAGAAGTATTTTCTTTAGCTCGTCTAATTAAATAAGGAATCACTTCTTTTATTTCTCCATAGGGAACATATTTCGCTGCATTAAATCCTCCTTTAGCTAGATTAAACGTTATATGATCACTCATGCCATATAATTGACAAAAATTAATGTGAGGATGGTCATTAGGGATTTTTAATTTATTTAAAAATTCTGCTTGAAAATAATTACTAAATTCATTATGTGTTGCATTACAAGAAGAAATTGTTGCATAATTTTCTAAACAATATTGTAATGCCGAATTAAAATCAGCATCTGTTGATTTTTTGTCTGGCTGAATAGGAGAAGGATAATTTTTTTCTTTAGCTCTTTCTCTTTCTTTTTCCATATAAGCACCTCTAACAATTTTTGCTCCTAATAAACAACCTTTGCGTTTTAATTCCTCATGAGATTTCACTAAATATTGCAATCTATCATGACGATACATTTGGAATGTATTATAAATAATTACTTCTGTTTTATTATATTTTTCCATCATCATCATAACAATATGATCGATAGCATCTTGAATCCAACTTTCTTCAGCATCAAAAAATAAACCTACTTTTTTATCTGCTGCATGATGACAAACAACATCAATTCTTTTTAAAGCATTTTCCCATTCTTTTTTTTCTTTATCAATAAAAGGTTCTCCTTTTTGAAATTTTTCTAATAAGGCAAATCTTGCTAAACCTGTTATTTTAGAACTTACAACCGGGACACTAATATTGGTTTCTCCAAAATCAATGGCTTTTAAAGTTTCAGACATTGTTGTATTAAAATCACTTTCTGTAGATTTTGCTTCTGCCCCATAATCTAAAATAGTCAATGCTTTATTATTATACAATTCATTAATTGTTTTTTGAGTTTTCTCGAGTGTTGTTCCTCCGCAAAATTGCTCAAAAATCGTTTTCTTAATAATAGATTTTGCAAATGGTAAATTCCATTGTAATGCTTTCAATCCTAGACTAGAACCTAAATTTACTAAAGTAGGACTATTCATCATTTTAAAGAGCCATGCTGCTTTTTTTAAATCGCTATTCGATTTATGTTCAAATGCAATTCTAGTATTTTTAAAATCTACAATTAAACCTTTATTTTGCTCAACCATGAATTTATTATTAAATCATTAATGTAAAATAATATTTATTTTTTATTCCAAATCTCCCAAGATTTTTCTGCTTGGAGATGTAACATTTCTAAACCATTTTTAATTGAGGCTCCTTGTTTTTCTCCCTGTTTCAAAAATACAGTTTTTGTTGGATTATACACCAAATCAAATAAATAATGTTTTGAATTTAGAAAAGAATAAGGAATTTCAGGATATGTTTCTATTTTAGGATAAGTGCCTAATGGTGTTGTATTAATAATTAAAGAATGTGATTCTATTATTTCTCGATCCAACATTTTATAGGAAATTTTATGTTTCGATTTTCTCCTAGATACTAATTGGTAATTGATATTCAAATCTTCTAAAACAAAACTTACTGCTTTTGAAGCTCCTCCTGTTCCTAAAATTAAAGCATTCTGAATAGGTGTTTTTAAAAATTGAATTAAGGATAATTTGAATCCATCAATATCCGTATTAAACCCTACTAGTTGATTTCCTATTTTTTTAATAGTATTAACGGCTTTTATTTTTTTTGCTGAAATATCTAAATCATCTAAAAAAGGAATTATTTTTTCTTTATAGGGTATTGTTACATTGAGTCCGATTAAATCATCATGCTCTTGAAATATTTTTTCAAATAAAGAAATATCTTCTATTGGAAATGCTTGATATTTCCAATCATTAAGCTCTTCTTTTTCAAATTTATTTTTAAAATAATTAGGAGAAAAAGAATGTGTTAAAGGATATCCTATTAATCCTAATTTAGGCATGATTTGATTTTTCGCTTCCTAATTTATCTAATACAAAAACAATAGCAAATCCTAAAACTGCTGCAATAATTGCATACATAAAATAATCATCAAAGCCTGTTAACTCTTGATAAGAAAAAGGTGAAACATTTTTTTCTTCAATTATTTTTAATACTTCTGATGTTCTATCAAAAGGAATTAAATTTTCAGCAGCTACAGTTTCTCCAGTTTCTTTATTGATACATTTTGTAATTTTTCTCCAAGGCCAAATTTTATTTAATGAACCAATCATAAAACCTGTTAATAATGCTAAGGTTGTATTTTTATAATTTTTAAACGTCCAAGATAATATTCTAGAAAAAGTCATTAATCCAACAAGGCAACCCATAGCAAAAACAGCAGTTACAACAAGGCTATCTACATTTAATTTTAAAGCACTCTTTACTGTAGGAATAATGTAGGTGTACATTCCCATTAATAATAAAATAAAACTACCAGAAATTCCTGGAAGAATTAAAGCAGAAATAGCAATTAATCCAGAAATAAAAACAAACCATAATGCTGTATTTCCTTCTGCTGGGCTAATTATTGTAATACCATAGGCAACTACAATTCCAATCATTAAAGCCAATATTTGAATGAGTGACCACTCCCCTACTTGCTTCCCAATATAAATAGCTGATGCAATAATTAAACCGAAGAAAAAAGCCCATAAAATTTCAGGTATAGTAATCATTAAATGGCTGATTCCAAAAACTCCAACTACAACTCCCGTTACCATACCTCCCAAAAGGAATAATAAAAAATTCCCATCAATATGTTCCCATACTTTTTTGAGTCCTCCTTCTTTAAAAGCTGTAAATAAAGAAGGTCCAAAAGATTGAATTGAATTTAATAATCTTTCATAAATTCCTGTAATAAATGCAATTGTTCCTCCAGAAACGCCAGGTATTACTTCTGCCATTCCCATGGCTGCTCCTTTTGCAGCTAATAATAGGTTTTTCATGTTTTGTTTTATTAATAATTATTATGATATTCTTTTAATGTTTATTGGATAGTTTGTGGACTCATTAACTAATAATTAATTTAAAATTAATTATCGTGATTGCGTCCTTTTATTTTTCCTGCTTTAAATAATTTTTCTTCTTCTTCCATCAATTTTTTATCTTTATCAGATAATTCTGTTTTTTCCATTTTCTTTAATTTAGGTTGTCCAGCATCTACCCATGCAGAAAACCAAACATCACCAATAGCCTTAACAGAAGCCGTCATTCTTGCTTCTACCATTCCATCTAATCTATCGTGAAATGCTTTTGAATATGCTTCACATTGAGTTCGAATAGTACGTTCCAAACGTTGCTCAAAACAAAATTGTTTGTCTTGAGGAAATTGTTCACTTAATTGTTTTTCAATAAATAAAACACTGTCAACATATGAATGACTTTTTTCTACTATATTCCAAAAATATTCTCTTGGATCACTGATATATTCTGCTTTACCTACAAAGAAATCATAATTATCATCTGCATATAATTCAGGCAATCGACTTTCCCAAAAACCATGAATTCCATCTTGATTGGTTAATTGTCCATTATAATTTTCTGTGGTATGTAACGGAACATGTGCATCGCCGATATAATGTCCCATTTCTGCTGCTAATCTTAAAATCCGATTGGTATTTCCTTCTTCAAAAGCCTTGGTTAATTTTTCGTGCATCCATAATAAATTATAAGGCAAAATTCCATAATGAGAAAAATGATCTACAATTTGTCCACCTATAATTTTTGTTTTAGGTTTTACATTTCCAAATAAAAAATCAATTCCTTCTTCATCTATTTTCCACTCTTCTTCATAATATAATTTTGCAACAAATTCATTATAAAAAGCAGATAATTGTTTTAATTCAAAAATCATAGAATCTGTTCCAAATATTTCAGGAGCATCTTCTTTAACAATAATAAAATTATTTCTGAATGTAGAATATTCTGTATAAGTAAATTCTATTTCTTTTCCATAAACATCTTTATATAAATTTTTAGAAGGATCAACGGGTTTTAAATTAGAATGCATTAATTTATTTCCAAATAATTGAAGTGTATCTCCATTTTCTGTAAATAAATAAAAATCACAATATTTCATTACTGCTTCAGATAAATATTTGGGAACTTGAGCAAAAGGATTTTCTCCCCAATGATCAATATCAATATAATGTCTTACTGCTTCGTGTTTTGTTGCATATCTTCTTTTATCTGGATCA
>JAHDII010000281.1 GCA_020630895.1 Saprospiraceae bacterium | reverse complement strand
GATAGGAAGGGTGGTCTCCTCACAATCAAAAGCATCTTCAATAATTAATAATTCTTGACTGATTTCTGGATTCAAAAGAATATCTTTTCCTCCTCCTAGCCAATGTACTACAATAGAATCAATTGAATTTATATTTCCTAAACCAAAATGTGCTTTTGTCGAATGGTGCGAACAATGTCCTGAACCACCATCTATTTCACGGATAAAAGTTCTGCCATTTGCATGAACAAAAACTTTTGAACCTATACCATTAAAATTATTTTCAACACCTTGCAATTCTACACTTAAATAATTATTTGAATTTTGTGTTTGATTGGTATATAATAAAATTTTAGGATTTAAAATTCCATTAGGATCAAAATTTAAGACCATACTTACAATATCAATATCTCCATCTTTATCATAATCTGCTACTGCTGCTCCTCTTGCCACATATCCATTATCTACACCTGCTTGTTCAGCAATATTTTGAAACGTTCCATCACCATTATTACGAAATAATGCATTAGGATTATGAATCGCAGAAACAGGAACTACAGTTGTACCTGGTCCATAATCTTGCATATGTCCATTACTTACAAATAAATCCAAATAAGAATCATTATCGAAATCACTAAAAGAAGATGCCCAACCTGTGGCTACACTATCAGGATATACCCATTCATCATCACAAGCTGTAGCCACTCCTACTTCAGAAAAAGAAGTTAGATGGTTTTCATAGAATAAATTTCTCCCAATATTCGTTTCATAATAATCAAAATCACCGTCTTCATCAAAATCACCACCAGAAAATCCCATTCCAAAAATTTGAGATTGAATTCCTACATCATTTCCAATATCTGTAAAAGAAGCATTAGGATAATTATTTTGATATAATGTACTTGGTACAATCCATTGTCCAAAATCATTAGAAACAAATAAATCAACATCATTATCATTATCAAAATCACTAAACATGGTTCCTAGAGTACATCCTTGATCTGCAATGCCTAATTGTTCTGCTATTTCTGTAAAAGTACCATCTCCATTATTACGATATAAATAATTTTTTTGAGCTACATGAGCAAAAGCAATTGCTAAATTATTTTCATCAAAAACAACTTTGACTGTATCGATATAATTTCCGGCATAAATATCTAAATCACCATCTAAATCATAATCTCCAAAAGAAGCAGACAATGCCCAAGATTTTTCTAATATTCCAGCAGAAGCAGAAATATTAGAAAAAGTACCATCTCCATTATTTTCATACAATAAATTAGGTTGTAGATTTTCAAAAAAATCCGTTCCCCAAGTGGTAATAAAAATATCTTTATCCCCATCATTATCAATATCTCCAGCAATTACACCATTTGTATATAAATTTTCTGTTGCTTCAAAACCCGCAGATGCTGTTACATCTGTAAAAGTACCATCTCCATTATTTTTATATAATTTATCTTTAATAAAACCTCCTGTTACATATAAATCTTCCCAACCATCTCCATCATAATCAAACCAAGCAGCTCCTCCTCCCATTGTTGTAGGCTGCACTACTTCATGATCTATTCCCGCAGAAATGCTATTTTCAATAAATGTTTGAGAAAATAAAGGAAAGGGTAGAAATAATAATATAAAAATGTATACTTTAGATTTCATAATGTAATTTTAAATTCATTACAATAATAAGCATTAATTTTTTAGTTATGACCAAGATAAGTCAATATTTTATTTTGATTTTTTTTTCTTTTCTTTTTATTCATTGCGAAAAAAACCATAAAGAAACCAACTCTTTAGAACCTCAAGAAAAAAAAGTTGAATTTACCATTCAACAAATACAAGAAAGTATTAAGAAAGGAACGGATTATATAAAACAACAAGGAATCAATTATGATCCTTTATTAATTCCCATTGTAGATTATATGAATTTATATGAAAATCAAAAAATTAATATTCCATATGAAGAGATTTATCATTTTAGGATGAAAGATAGTTCCTTTGTTGAAGCCTATTTAATTCCTTATTTTTTAGGATATAAAAAAGAAATTCCACTTCCTTCACAACAAGAAGTATCTAAATTGCCTCGGTTAGATCAAGCCATTGTCTATGCTTTTAATTGTGATACATATTCTCTTCCTTCTCATTATACAAAGTTAGTAGAAAGGTTAGCAAAAGATAGTTTAGGATATGGAATGACTCATGCTGCTTTGGTTATTCAATGGATAAAAGATAAAAATTGTACGTATGATGATCCAAGTATTTTATTAGAAGATTTAAAGCCTTATTTTTCACAAATCATCAACAAAAAAGGACCACTCACAGATTTAAAAGCGGAAGCTATGGCAATTGCTTATTATTTAGATTGGGATGCTATTGTTTCTGATAAAAATATTTTTGATTTATTAGATAACCAACATGAAAGTGGTGCTTGGCTTTGGAACAAAAAGGATATTGCACATAAAGGAAATCATCATTTTAGTACTTTAGCGGTTTGGGCATTAATCGGTTATTTGCATCAAAATAAAACTCGTATTCCTTGGAACTAAACTACAATATATCTTATTATGTAAGGGTACAACACAAAAAATAATGGCAAAATTAAAAATTAAAGGAAATGATTTAAAAACTGCTGGAGTTCCTTCTGGACCTTTAGCTGGTTTGGCTGTTGCAGTTGCTAAAAAACATTTTAGAACTGAAGATTATGATCGTTTTCTAAAAGAATTAGCGATAGTATCTGAATCTCCAGAAAAGTTTACAGATAATATAGTTTGGGATATTTATGCTAATAAATTAGTTTCTCATTTAAAAGAAGAAGAAGCACAAAAGGAAATTCCTTTAAATGAGACTCCTGCTCCTTATCAAATTTGGGGGCAAAAAAATATTGATGCAAGTGCTATACAACAAATGGACATTGCTGTTCATTTACCAGTAACACATTCTGGTGCTTTAATGCCTGATGCTCATCATGGTTATGGCTTACCTATTGGTGGTGTTTTAGGTGTTGAAAATGCCGTTATTCCTTATGGTGTAGGAATGGATATTGGTTGTAGAATGTGCTTATCTGTTTTTCCATTACCTGCTTCTTATATCAATGAAAAATCTTATGAATTGAAGCATATTCTAAAGGATAATTCTCGTTTTGGAAAAGATATTTTTGATGATCCAAATAGTGATGATCCAATTTTGGATCGTAAAGAATTTGGAGAATTACAAATTTTAAAACGTTTAAAAGATAAGGCATATAAGCAATTAGGATCGTCTGGTTCAGGTAATCATTTTGTAGAGTTTGGTATTTCAGAAATTATTGATCCATCTAATGAAATGGGATTACCTTTAGGTACTTATTTTTCATTATTAACGCATTCTGGTTCACGTGGTTTTGGTGCTAATATTGCACAACATTATACTAAAGTAGCCATGGCTCGTACAAAATTACCAAAACATGCAAAACATTTGGCTTGGTTAAGTTTGGATTCTGAAGAAGGAATGGAATATTGGTTAGCCATGAATTTAGCAGGAGATTATGCTTCAGCTTGTCATCATGATATTCACCGCAGAATTGCCACAGCTATTGGAGAACAACCTTTATCTATGGTAGAAAATCATCATAATTTTGCTTGGAAAGAAAAAGCTGCTGATGGAACAGATTTAATTGTACATCGTAAGGGAGCTACACCAGCAGGAAAAGGTGTTTTAGGTATTATTCCTGGTTCTATGACTGAACCCGGTTTTATTGTTCGAGGAAAGGGAGATCCTAAATCTTTACATTCGGCTTCTCATGGTGCAGGAAGACAAATGAGTCGTAAAAAAGCAAAAGATTCTTTTACAAAAAAAGAGCTACGCCAACTTTTAGGAAAAAAAGGTGTTTCTCTAATTGGAGGAGGTTTAGATGAATCTCCAGGTGCTTATAAAGATATTCATGAGGTCATGAATTATCAAAAAGATTTGGTAGATGTTTTAGGAACTTTTATGCCTAAAATTGTGAGAATGGATAAGGGATAAAATTATCTTTTTCAAATATTAAAATATCGGGTAGTAAGAATTTTCTATCCGATATTTTTTAATAAAAAATTATTTATGCCAACAAATAATGATTTATTTATTAGAACTTTGCTAATTTACATTACAACTATTGTTGGGGGTTCTTTTATATCAGGAATAATATTAATAATATCGGAAGACATGGGAGAAACATTTTTTGGGTTTTTCCCTTTAATACTAATTGGAATAATTTTTACTGGATTTATTTGTTTACCTGTTTTACTTTTTATTTATCCTATTCTAAAGCATGCATATAAAATTAGTTTTAATGAAATTAGAATTTTAACCTCATATTGAATTTACAATGATAC
>JAHDII010000280.1 GCA_020630895.1 Saprospiraceae bacterium | reverse complement strand
CCCCAAATAATAAAAGTCCAATTCGCACCATGCCATAAACTACTAATCAAAAAAACAATAAAAATATTTCGAATGG
Organism: Saprospiraceae bacterium; assembly: GCA_020630895.1. Lineage (GTDB taxonomy): Bacteria > Bacteroidota > Bacteroidia > Chitinophagales > Saprospiraceae > JAHDCE01. The sequence continues at coordinate 4,270 of JAHDII010000280.1, read as the reverse complement.
TTTTCCATTTTTGAGTTTGTTTTCCTCCTAGGGGAATATAAACATATTCAAGCCACCAAGAAGTTAAAGAAATATGCCAACGCCGCCAAAATTCAGTAGCACTTCTAGAAAAATAAGGATAAGAAAAATTACGAGTTAAATTAAATCCTAATAATTTTCCTGAGCCAATAGCGATGTCAGAGTAACCAGAAAAGTCTCCATAAATTTGAACAAAGAAAAATATAGTTCCTAGCAGAAGAGTAGAACTATTCATTTGATCATAGTTGCTATAAATTTCATTGACATAAATGGCACAAGTATCAGCAACTACAATTTTTTTAAACAAGCCCCATAAAATTTGTCGAGTACCATCTTTGGCTTGTTCATAATTAAATGTTCTTTTTTGTAAAAATTGAGGTAGTAAATTTCTAGCCCGTTCAATAGGTCCAGCGACTAACTGAGGAAAAAAGGAAACATAAGCAAAAAAAGAAATAACGTCTGTTGTAGCTGATAATTTTTTTCTATAAATATCTATTGTGTAACTTAGAGTTTGAAAAGTATAAAAACTAATGCCAATAGGAAGAATAATTTGTAAGGTAGAAATATTAGCTTGAATTCCTAATAGTGTAAAAGCATCTACAAAACTTTCAATAAAAAAATTAAAATATTTAAAAAACCCTAATAACCCTATATTCGCAAAAATACTAGTATATAATAACCATTTTCGTTTTTTTTCTTCTTGAATTTTTAAAAATCCTAATCCAATTAAATAATCAATAAAAGAGCTTATAAAAATAAGGATTAAAAAACGATAATCCCACCATCCATAAAAAGTATAACTAGCAATTAAAATAAAACTATTTTGAATTTGAATTCTTTGATTGCCAATAGCCCAATAAATAGCAAAAACTATTGGAAGAAAAAATGCAAATTCTATAGAATTAAATAACATTTATAATATTAATTATTTGAATACAAATATCATAAACTTTTTTATTTCCATGACAAAAAATAAAAATAATTGATAAAACAATTGTTCTGAAAAGTATTTAAAATTAACATTTCTGTTCGTATCTAATACTATGAATTTAATGGGAAGATTAGTATCTTTAGCGTTTTGAAAAATAATTTTGGCTTTATGAAAAAAATAGTACCATTAGTTGTAACTATATTAACATCTTTTTCTTTAATGGCACAACCTACCTGGTCTGAAGATATTGCTTGTATTGTATATTCACACTGTAGTAATTGTCATAATGACACAGGGATAGGTCCTTTTAATTTAATGAATTATGAGGATGCTTATGCGAATCGTTATTCAATGGAATATGATATTGCGAATAAAATTATGCCGCCTTGGCCACCCGATCAAGATTATGCACCTATGGCACATGCCAATGTTTTAACAGATGACGAAATTGCATTATTTCAAGCATGGGTAGCAGCGGGAGCACCAGAAGGAGATCCTATGCAAGCTCCAGAACCTCCAGTGATAGAAACATCCGAAGGTATTACAGATCCAGATCTCGTTTTAACAACAGAGTTATTTACAGTTCCTTCTATCAATAGCGATTTATATAAATGTTTTGTTATTCCTACCAATTGGGGAGAAGATAAATATATCAGTGGAATAGAAGTATTTCCAAATAATAGAAATATTGTACATCATGTTTTAGTATATAGAAATTTGACAAATGATCCAATTATTGATGATCAAAATGATCCTGAAATTGGCTTTGAATGTGGAGGTTCTATAGAAGGAGGAGATAATGATTTAATAGGAGAGTGGGTGCCTGGTTCTCGTCCTTGGATCATGCCTGATGGAACAGGTATTAAAATGCAAGATGGTGCTAATATTGTAATGCAAGTACATTATCCTGATGGAAGTGATGGACAACAAGACTTTATTACCTTAAATATTAAATTTTCTGATAGCCCTAATCCCAGAGAGGTCGTTCAAGATCAAACTTTAGATCATATTGCGGATATTCAAAATGGACCATTATTCATTCTTCCTTATGAAACGAAAACATTTCATGAGAAATATGTATTACCTGAGGCTCGTACGTTTTTAGGTGTTGCTCCTCATGCTCATTTAATTTGTACAAGAATGTGGTCTTTTGCGATTAAACCTGATGGAGATACTGTTAAAATGGTCAATATTCCTAATTGGGATTTTGATTGGCAAGGGCTATATTATTATCCCGAACCAATTATTCTTCCTGCAGGAACAGAATTACATGGTTATGCACGATATGAAAATACAGCAGATAACCCCAATAATCCTAATAATCCACCTAGTTTTGTTACATTAGGTGAAGAAACAGAAGATGAAATGATGCTGTTTTTCTATTCTTATTTGTATTATGAATCGGGAGATGAAAATATTCAAATGGGAGGACTTTCTCATCCTCACTATAACAATTGTAATGAACAGTCTGTAGGATTGAATGATTTAGAAAGAGAAACAAAATTTAATTTATATCCGAACCCAATTCATGCAGACCAATTATATTTAGAAATAAACAATAGTATTCAAGGAGAATATGATTTGGAAATTACAGATATTTCAGGTAAAAGAATTTGGACAAGAACTTGTATGAATAATTGTGAAATTATACTACCTCAACATATCAATAATGGAATGTATTTAGCTCGAATTCTACAAAACGGACAAACAATTTCTAATACTGAAAAAATAATATTAATGAGATAAAATCTTGTTTATAGTTGTTGAATCATCAATAAAAAGAGCTATTTAGATTATTCTAAATAGCTCTTTTTGATTCAAAAAATTAATACAATATATTTTGAGTCATCCATTAAGATTGTTAAATTATACAAAAGAAGACAAAAAAATAAATGAGAAATGCTTGAAAATTGCTAAAATTGTGTAATTTCATGTATTCAAAATCTATTCAATTTAAGGAATCATTGAATCTATTTTTATACTATATATAGAAGATTTAGAAGATGTGATTATTAATAGAATGATTGTTACAAATTAACGCATAATAAAACCATTTAATATTCAATACAAATTGAATACAACAACAACATAGCCTTCCGATATATTTGACCAAAGCTTGAATTTAAAATTTACTAAAAAGGGATTTTCAGTAAAACCAATGAAGAACAAAAGATCAATTCAATTGAAATCTTTTGAATTCATTTATGAAAACTTAAACAAAATCAATATTAAAAGGATATACTATGAATCAGCAATCTTTACTTTTAAAAGGACTATTCTTTTTTGTATTTGTATTAATAATAGAACAGAATGCCTTTGCATCTTCCTTTGACTATACATCAATAACTGTACCAAATACAGAAGATGATGTCTATACAACAGATCTCAATCAAAGTATTTCTGCAAATGTATTAGATAATGATAGTGATCCAGATGGAGATGATATTTCAGCAATTTTTATTTCGATACCTTCTAATGGAAATGCATCTTTTGCTGCAAATGGAAATTTTACATATACTCCTAGTAATAATTTTAGTGGTATAGATCAATTTACATATCAAGCCTGTGATACAAATGGAGAATGTAGCGGAACTACAACAGTTTCAATATATGTAACACCTTCTGGTTGTACTCCTACAACAGAGAACTTTTCTGAAATAAGTTGTGATCCTTGTACAAATATTTGTTTAGATATTCCATTTAATGATATTGATGATTATTTAATTACAGTTGATGGAACACTTTATGATGGAGATATTTTAGCATGTGATTTTGATACCGTATTTTATTATTCATATTCTTCTTTATTAGGACAAGGTTCTGAAGGACCTTATGAAGTACTATCTTGGACAGTAAATGGAATCTCTTATTCTGGGACATTCAATGATCCTCAAGGCTTAGTTGATTTTATGAATGCCAATGATCCTCAAGGAAATTGGACTTTATTACCTTTTGGATTTTTAATTACAGGAGGTCTTAGTGGAAATGAGTATGGCTCTATCATGGGATTGAATTCAATTGCTCCTCCTCCTAATAATACATTTGAATTAGAAGAAAATATTAGTTTTGTTTTTAATGGAAGTAATATTTGTGTACCTGAGGGTTCAAGTGAAATAGCTGTAACTCCATTAACAGGAGGTTGTCCAGAATTAATTGTAAATGCTACTATTACTTGTAATGGACCTCCCATAGCAGTAGATGATAACTATACTACGCCAGAGGATACTCCTATTAGTGATGATGTAAGTTTAAATGATAGTGATCCAGATGGCGATAATTTAACGATTAGCTTATTAACGACTGTAAGTAATGGTGTTTTAG
>JAHDII010000279.1 GCA_020630895.1 Saprospiraceae bacterium | reverse complement strand
GAAATATTTAATTCTAATTTTTATTATCACATTTTATAGTGAAATAAAATCGCAAGATTCTTTAACAATGGAGGTATTACAACCTTATACATATACTTTCCAAATTAAAGATAAAAAACTAATAGGTAAAGGTGCTGATTTTTTATTAAAAGAAATTTCTAAGGCACAATTTACAATGATTGGAGAATATCATGATTCAAAAAGAATTTCAAAATTCACAACAAGTCTTATTCCTTATTTAAATCAATACGGCTATAAAAACATGGCTTTAGAAGTTGGACCAATTAGTGGTCATATATTAGATGATTTTTCTCAAAATATTATTTCGGAATTAAAGGAATTGAATGATAAATATTTATTACGAGAAGATGATGGTTTTATTCATCCTCCTATTCCCTTTTTTGAAAATATAGAAGATGCTCAATTTTTAGAACAAGCAAAAATTTATAATTGGAATATCATCGGAATTGATCAAGAATATTTTAATGGGTATAAAATGTTATTAGATGAGATGTATTATAATTTATCTAAAAAAGATAAAAAATCAATTCAAGATATTTATCAAACAGTTAAAGATTCTTTAGGAATATTTTATCAAAATGATTTTGAAGGGAAACAAAAATTATCTATCTCTATTAAAAGGTCTTCTACCATTCAAACATTTTTAAATCAAGTATCTATAAAAAAAAAGAATAAAAAAATTATATCCGCCTTCCAAAAAAGTATTGATATATATTATTTACATGCTACAAGAAACTGGTATGAAAATAATTTTGAAAGAGTTCAATATATGAAAAAACAATTAAGAGTAGGACTTCAAAAAAATAAATTTGATATATCAAAAGATAAATTATTAATAAAAATGGGAGGCTATCATTTATCGAAAGGGTTTTCTCCATTATCTATCTATGAAATAGGAAATACACTATATGAAATATCTTCTTTTTATGGTCATTCATCTTTAAACATTGGTTTCATTAATCGATTTTATGAAGAAAATGGAACAGTAAAAGATGCTTTAGAATCCAATAATAAATATTTTTCACGATTTAAAAATTTAATACAAATGGGAAAAAAAGAGGAATGGGTTATCATTGATTTGAGAGCATTCATTAAGGGCTTATTTTATTATCCCTTGAAGTATAAATGTAATTATTTTGTAAAAGATTTGATTCAAAGATATGACATTTTAATTATTCCCCCAACAGAAAAAAATCCTACTCCAAATTATACAAAATCATAAAATTCATTAAAGAAATTATTTAAAAACTAAAAATTTATATAACAATGAAACATTTAATTTTAATCATCAGCATTTTATTTTCAATTCAAAATTCTCAAGCACAACAAAAAGAAGTTTTTATTATTGGAACCATGCATCAAGTTTCTAAAACTTTTAAAAACAGTTATCGTCCATTATTAAAAAAAGGAATAGAATATAATCCAGATGCCATTTTTGTAGAAAGATTAAGACCTAAAGATACTTTTGAAATTTCTATGATATTTGATAAGTTTTATCATTTTTCAGATTCATTAGAAAAAGTTTATCCACAAGATGAAGGCCGATTTCAAAAATTGTTGCAAACAGATTTAAAATTAATGTCTAAAGAAGATTTTAATTTTATGATGTATTCATTCATTATAAAAAAAGATTATGGCAATTATAGATATTATTTATATTTAAAAAAATATGGATTAAAAGGTTCTCCAAAGTCTTTGAGAAATGAAAATGATGATTTATCTCATCGCTTGGCTATTGCTAAAAACATGACTCAATTATATGCTATGGATGATCAGCACAAGAGGCCCGAATATTTTAAAGCATGGATGGATTGTTCTAAAAAAGGAAAAGAAAATGGAAATCAAAAAGTATTGAAAAGATTAGGAATAAAAGATTTTTTTAGAGCCATGATTCCTGCAATAACGGGGCGTTTAGGTTTTTATACTAATAGTAAAAAAACAATAGAATATTATCATACATCTAATTCTTTTAGATATACTAAAACTGAATGTCAATCTTGTGAAGATGGTAAATATTATTGGGATTTACGCAATGCAAAAATGGCTCAAAATATTGTAGAACAAATTGATGAACATCAGTTTAATAAAAATTTAGTAGTCGTTGGTGCAGGTCATGTGATAGGAATTAAAGAAGCTATAGAAAAAAATTATCCTCACATCAAAGTCAGAATTATGAGTGATAAAAAATCTAAATCAGAGCCCAAAAACCAAGTAGCACAACAATAAATTTCATTCATAATGCAACTTTCCAAAAAACAATTTGTCAATTATATTAAATCATTTAAAAATCTAATTATTATGAAACATCTTATTTTAATTTTAAGTATTCTTTCTTTTTCTTTTTCATCTATCAATGCTCAAAAATGTAGCAAAAAATGTACTTCTGGTAATTCTAAAAAAATAACAGGTAATAAAACCGTAAGTACAGAAAAAAAATCTACAGAAGATTATGATGCTATTAGTGTAGGAGGTTCTTTTGATGTTGCTTTAGTGAAAGGCAAAGAAGGGGAAATTACCATTCAAGCAGAAGAAAATATTATTCCATATATTATAGTAAAAGTAGAAGATAACACCTTAAAAATTTCTACAAAAAAAGGATATTATTTAAAAAATAATAAACAAATGATTATTACTGTTCCTTTTCAAGATCTTAATGCTATTTCTTTATTAGGTTCTGGTAGTATTTATGGGAAAGATAAAATCGAATCCAATGAATTTAAAGTAAAATTAGCTGGTTCTGGAGATATTGATGTAGAGGTAAAATCTACAGCTTTAAATAGTAGTGTAACAGGTTCTGGTGATATTGAAATTAGAGGAAATACGATTGATTTAAATGCTAAAATTACTGGTTCAGGAGATTTTGATGGTAGCCAACTAAAAGCAGATAATACAACTGTTTCTGTTACGGGTAGTGGAGATGCTGAAGTAGTGGCTTACAAAAATATTAATGCTAAAGTTTCTGGTTCTGGTGATATTGTTTATTCTGGAAATCCTGCAAATGTAAAAGCAAAAACTAGTGGTTCTGGTGATATTGAAAGTCGTTAATTTTTCCATTAGTTTCATTCAAAAAAATAAAAATCCCAAGTAATTTTTTACTTGGGATTTTTATTAAGAAGTTCTTTCCATTTATCTGTTTCTGCAAATTCTTTTATCACATTATTTCTTTTTTTCAGCAAATTCCTCATGTAATTTTCAAGAAATAATTTGTCAGCTATTTTTCCAAAAATTCCAAAGGGAGATTCATAATCAAAAATATCTATCATCTTTGTCAATTTCCCTTCTACTTCAAAAATATGTTCATGCTTAAATCTTTTGAAGATTCCCTTTGACATTTCATCAACAAAATATTCTGGTTTTTGGTAAGCAGTTATTTTGGATGTCAAATTCTGATACCATCCAAAATGTTTCGCTCTCCATGTTACAAATTCTCCCATTCCTATCAATCCTGTTGTTACTCCCGCTATAGCTTCTTCATTTGTTTGTTCGGTTGATAGCTTATGCAAATCAATACTTCGAGATAAATCAAATACTATATTTCTATTAGCATTTATCTTTGTTTCTATTTTAATTCTCGGCACTGATATTTAATTATTTCATACTTTTTAAAACCGCTAATAAAATTTCAGGTTCTAATCTAATTTTATAATTTGGATTAATATAAGAAAATTGAATTGTTCCTTTTTTATCAATTACAAAAACTGCTGGAGCAGGTAATTGAAAATGACTTTCTCCAGAAGCTTTCTCTAAATCAATTCCAAAAATTTTATATTTTTTAATGGTTTTTTTATCTACTTTAAAAGCAATTCCCATTTTTTGTGCATACTGCATTTTAGAATTAGATAATAAAGTATATTTCAATTCTTTTTTATTCATGGTTTTATTCAAGTGTAAAGAATCATCTGGTGAAATTGCTAAAACTTGAAACCCTAAAGAATCTATTTCATTTTCTATAGCATTAATTCCTCCCAATTGTTTATTACAATAAGGACACCACCCTCCCCTATAAAAAATAATTACAGTAGGTTTTTTCTTAGTCAATTCTAAAATAGAAACTTCTTTATTATCTATATTTTTTAGTGCTCCTTCGGGTATTTTTTCTCCTACTAATATCGGACAAATTTCATTGGCTTCTAAAGGAACTTCATTTTGTCCAAAAACAACAACATGACACGTTATTGAAAGTATTAATATAAGAATATTTCTAAGCATTTTTTTATTTTAGTAATATCAAAAAAATTTATTAAAGGAGTTTGGTAAAACTTTCTTTGTTCTTTTGTCTTGAAACAAAAGAACCAAAAGTTCAAGGCTGCTTTTTTTTCACTAAAGAAAATA
>JAHDII010000278.1 GCA_020630895.1 Saprospiraceae bacterium | reverse complement strand
AAATATATGGAGCATAAAATGAGCAAGTCTTTTTTATTAATTATAATTTTTTCTTTTTTGTCTATATCAATTTATGGACAAGTGAATCCAACATTTAAACCTCCTAAAGAAGTTATAGAAAATAAAAAGAAAAAAAAGGAGACCCAAACGACAAATAATAATAGACCTGTTCCTAAAGTAGAACAAAAACCACTTACAACAGAACAAGATACGTCTAAAAAAATTCGATTAAAACATGCTGATGAATTTGAAGGATTTACTTATGAAAATGAAGAAGTTCGTTTTTTAAAAGGCGATGTTATTTTAAGTCAGGGCGATGTTTTTTTTTATTGTGATTCTGCAAATTTATATGCTCAACAAAATGCCTTTTTAGCTTGGGATGATGTAACGATTATTCAATCAGATACGGTGAATATTTTTTCGGATACTTTAAAATATTTTGGAGAAACTAAAGATGCTTATTTAATAAAAAATGTAGTATTAACAGATAGTACTCAACAATTATTTACAGAAGAATTACAATATAATTTAGATACAGAAATTGCAACCTATAATTCGTGGGCAATTTTGCAAAATGATGAATCACAATTAACAAGTAGAGTAGGGGAATACAATACGAAAACCAATGAGGCTTTTTTTAAAGATAGTGTTGTTGTTGTTTCTGATAAATTCACATTTAAAGCTGATTCTTTAAAATATAATACAAAAACAAAAATTTCTACTTTTATTGGTCCTACTTTAATTATTCAAGACTCGTCAAAAATTTATTGTGAATCTGGATTTTATGATTATACAAATAATAAAGCAGAATTTAGTAAAAATCCTCAATACGTCAAAGGAGATAAAATTGCAATCGCTGAAAAAATGTCCTATGATGGAGAAATCAATAAAATAGAATTAATCGGTAATGCTAAATTTAAAGAAAAAAATACAATAGCCACTGCGGATAAAATTATTTATGATGAAGAAAATGATATTACTGAATTAATTGGTAACGCATATTATAAAGATGATGAACAAGAAATACAAGCAGATATTATTGTTTATGATGGAAAAACAGAAACTTATTCTACTGAAGGAAAAACAATTGCTAAAGGAAAAAATAATTATATTGAAGCAGGAAATTCAAGTTATGATAAAGCTACAAAAACAACTACATTTAAAGAGGATGTTTTTGTAGCAGATTCTACACAATTATTAAATGCTCAATTTTTAACTTTTAATGATGAAACAGGAGATGCCCACGCTTCTGAAAATGTTTTTTGGAGAGATACAACGAATGATGTAACTATTCGTGCAAAGGATTTATATTATAATAATAAAACGGAATATTTTAGAGCAGAAGGTCGTCCTATAATGACAACTATTTTAGATGGTGATACTTTATTTTTATCTGCGGATACTTTAATTTCTGAAAAAGTAATTCGTGATACTTTTGATACGATACAATATATTATAGCTTATAGAGATGTACGGATTTATAAAAATGATTTTCAAGCCGTTTGTGATTCTATGAGTTATAATGCAACAGATTCTGTTTTTACTTTTTATGACTTGCCAATTATGTGGTCTGATTCTTCTCAATTTTCTGCTGATACGGCACAAATTTTTTTAAAAGAACAAAAAATTGATTCTGTTTTTTTAATTCAAAAAGCATTAATTGTAGATACTCCCGATGAACAATTTTTTAATCAAATACAAGGGAAAAATATTATCATAAAATTTAAAAATAATAAGCCCTCAAATATGAACGTTAATGGTAACGGTCAATCTGTGTATTATATTCAAGATGATGATGGCGGTTATGTAGGACCCAATCAAACTACTTCTAGTAATTTAGTTTTATCTTTTGATGATGGAGAATTAAGTAGAATACATTTTGAACCAGAAACAAAATCTATTTTATTTCCAATGAAAGAAGCCAATCACGAAAATTTAAAATTAAATGGATTTAAGTGGGAGGTTAAAAAAAGACCTTTATCTCCAGGAGATTTAAATTCACCACATTATATTATTGCAGGTCATAAAACAATTAAAAGTGTTGATGAATCAATTCCTGATAAAAAAGAAAAACAAATAAATTTAAAACCCAAAAAAGAAATTGAATTAGAAGAAAAAAAAGAAGTTAAAAATATAAAATCAAGATTTGATGAAAAATAAATTTTTTATTTCTGTAGTATGTGTATTATTTTTTGGAAATGTATTTTCTCAAAATATTTGGAAATCTTTGGCTTCAAAAGGAGATCAACATTTTGAAAATAAAGATTATGAAAATGCTATTCAACAATATTTAGAAACTTTATTAGCTATGCCAGAAGAAGAAAATTCTTCTTCAATTTATTTTAATTTAGGAAACGCATATTTTAAAAATAATGAATTAGGAAAAGCTATTTTAAATTATGAAAAAGCAAAAATATTAGCTCCTTCTGATGCTGATATTTTGTATAATTTAGATGTCGCAAAAGAAAAAATAAAAGGAGATGTGATTCCTATTAAACCTTTTTTTTTAATCAAATGGTGGCGGAATATCCAAGTAAAACTTTCTTCATCTACTTGGGCATATATAGGAATTTTTCTTTTATGGATAGGTGTAATGGGACTTTTATTATGGCTATTTTCCACTCAAAGATTATTGAAGAAAAGAGGATTTATTACAGGTGTTTTTGCGTTAACTTTAAGTATTTTTCCTTTCCTTTTTTCATGGGGACAATTAGCAATGGAAACAGATTCTAAAAAAGGAATTTTAATGGTAGAAAAAACATATTTACGCCCTAATCCAGATGGCGCTGAAGAATTTGAAATTTTTGAAGGAACAGAATTAGAATTATTGGATCATATTAATAATTGGTCAAAAGTTCGATTAATAAATAGCGATGTAGGCTGGGTGAAAAAAAGTGAGTATGAAAAAATTTAATTAATTATCATAATTAAAAAGTAAAATTGATTACATTTGCAAAGTAAAAACAAAAAAGCTTTTTTTTTGTTTTATTTTTATCAATTAATTATTTAAACTAAAATTTAAAATAATGGCTTTTAAATTACCAAAGTTACCTTACGATTATAAAGCTTTAGAACCTCATATTGATGCTAAAACAATGGAAATTCATTATTCAAAACATCATAATGGATATACTAATAAATTAAATGCAGCACTTGAAGGTTCTGGTTTAGAAAAAAAATCAATTGAAGATATTTTAAAAAGAGTTTCTAAGCATAGTGATGCTATTAGAAATAATGGAGGAGGATATTATAATCATTCATTATTTTGGTCTGTAATGTCTCCAGATGGAGGAGGAGAACCTGGTGGAAAATTAGGAAAAGCAATTAATGATTCTTTTGGTTCTTTTGAAAAATTTAAAGAAAAATTTACTGCTGCTGCTGGTACTCGTTTTGGTTCTGGTTGGGCTTGGTTAATTGTTAGAAGAAATGGAAAATTAGCAGTAACTTCAACTCCTAATCAAGATAATCCTTTAATGGATGTTGTAAAAACTAAAGGAGCTCCAATTTTAGGATTAGATGTTTGGGAACATGCTTATTATTTGAATTATCAAAACCGTCGTCCTGATTATGTAAATGCATTTTTTAATGTAATCAATTGGAAAGAAGTTCAAAAATTATATAATAGAGCTTTAAAAAAATAAACTTTTTTTTAAAAAATAAAGTTATCATATAAAGACCTTTTCTATTTTTAGAAGAGGTCTTTATTTTTACAATAAATCATGCACAATGAATTTTATTATTTTTGATTTAGAAGCCACTTGTTGGAATGGAAATTCTCATGGAAAAGTAAGTGAAATTATTGAAATAGGAGCTGTTAAATTAAACCTTTTTGGAGAAATTATTGGAGAATATAACCGTTTTGTAAAGCCTATTTTAAATCCTATTTTATCTCCCTTTTGTAAAGAATTAACTTCTATAGAACAAGAACAAATAGATAGAGCCAAAAATTATGAAACGGTAATAGAAGAATTTCAAGACTGGATTGGAATATTTGATGATGAAAATTATTTATTATGTTCTTGGGGATTTTATGATCGAAAAATGTTGGTACAAGATTGTAAATTACACGAACTGGAATTTGAGTGGGCAGAAGAACATATTAATTTAAAACAACAATATAAAGAATTGCAACAATTATCTAAACCTTGGGGCTTGAGAAAAACAGTAGAAAGAAATGGTTTTGAATTTGAGGGTATTCATCATCGAGCTATTTCTGATGCTCAAAATTTATCTAAAGTTTTTGTAAAATATATTGATGATTGGAGGTATTAAAAAATTATAAATCATCATCTAATATATTTTCGTCTTTATAATCATTAAATTCTGGTGCTTGAATTTTATCGAACCAATAATTAAATATAATAATAATACTTCTACCAA
>JAHDII010000277.1 GCA_020630895.1 Saprospiraceae bacterium | reverse complement strand
ATAAATCATTATGATTTTTATGCTTAGCAATTTAGATGTATTCTAATCTTTACTTTTAAATATATGTAAAAGTTTTTAAACTGATTTTTATATTTTCTAATATTTAAAATATGATCTCTTTTAATCGTTTAAATCAGATTTAGAATTTGGTAATAAAATTGCATTTAACTGAAATAGTTTTTTTGTTTTATAATTGAAAAAAAATACAATTTTGTATAACCATTTCATGTTTTTAAGATTAATAATTTTCTATGAATACAATTTGAATTTTTAAAAATGAAACGCAAAAAGTATATTTTAAACAGTATTGTAAAAATAGATCTATGATAAGAAAATGGAGTGATTTTATAAAAAGAATATTTTAATTAATATGCCCCATCACTATTAATTACAGCTTTAAATGTTCTGAGAATAATCCAAAAATCTAGTACAATTGATTTTTTATCAATATATTCTAGATCATGAGGAATCATATATTTAGCATTAGTATTTCTTTTCCGATCTCTAATTTGCCAAAGCCCAGTAATGCCTGGTTTAACGGTACATCTTTTTGCACGAAATTCGGGATGATTATCAAGCATGAAAGGAATTAGAGGTCTTGGTCCAACAATACTCATTTCACCGATCAAGACATTGTAAAACTGAGGCAATTCGTCTATACTTGTTTTTCTAATAAATTTTCCAATTTTAGTAATTCTAGGATCATCTTTTTCTTTATAAAGAATTCCATCCTTTTTTAGATTGTTGTGTTTTTTTTGTCCTTCTTCGTTAGCATACATACTTCGAAATTTGAGAAAAGTAAATTCCTCATTGTCTAATCCAAGTCTTTGTTGTTTGAACAAGATTGGACCTTTAGAAGTGAATTTAATTATTAAGCTAATGATGAGTAAAATTGGACTGATCAGCACTAAAATAATAATTGACAGTATGATGTCTAAGGAGCGATTTAGAAAAATATTTAGGGTATTCATTTGTATTAGTTGTTAATGTATATTTTATGTGAGGATAATAAGGAAACAAAAATAATGAAAAAATCATTAAATTTTTATTGAGCCTTTATTATTAAAATCATATGACTTTGTTAAAGGTTTTTATGATTAGAAGAAATATGGACGAAATCAAGAGAAAAGCTTAAATTTATGAATCAATTAAATCTTTTTGTATTCATAATTTTTTATGAGGGTAATAAATACCTTATTCTAATGACCCGCTGCTTTATACTTGTTATCCAGGTACGCCTTGTAGTTTTGAATTTCATCGCCTGAAATAAAATCTATGGATTCTACATTATCTCAACTTATAGAACACAGAATCTATTGGGGAAGAAAAGTTGATTAATATTTTGTTCTTTTGTTTGAGCGGAATATATATTTATTAATGAGAATTGATTTCTTCATTTTTTTTAGAGCTATTTATAAACAACAATGGATTGAGCTCCCATATCGTGCAAAGCTCTTTTTTCATCATTTAATGTTACTGTAATTAAAGATATCCAACCTAAAAAAGCTTTTATTAGAAATCGAATAATAGCGAAAGGTAAATTTATCTTTTTATTAGGATCATTTATTTTTCTAACTCGAATACCAATAATTAAATGACCTAGAGTACCACCAAATGTAGATGTCATTAATGGATCGTAAAGAAGGAAGATGACCAGGAATGTAATTATTCTAGGCGTTTCTCCCACATTTTCTAAAATTGAAAAAATTTGTGTAACAATAAACATTAACATAATTAAAAGTATAGCATCGATTAATGCTGCTTTTATTCTTTCCATTAGACCAGGGTACATAATTGTTTTTTAGATTAAAGAATTATAAAGATAAAAATAATATTGTGAATTGATTTAAGAAGATTATGTTAGTTTTTTTACCATTGGCATATAAAGAATACCATATTTTTCAATACAGTTAACTGATTGCGAAATGAAACCATTTTTTTTATAAAAACTGATAGATAAAGGAGAGGATTGAACCGTTATATTAGTTTTTATGATTTCATTTGTAATGATATAATTTAAAAAATGAGAACCCATCCCGTAACCTCTAGCTTCTTCGTTCAAATAAAGAGAGACTAAATGATTATTTTCTATTTCACCAAAACCCATGACATTTTTATTCTTTGATAAGAAAACATAAAATTTCGTATTCTTTTCTTTCATTCGTTTTCTAATAGCATCGTTGCTATAAAATTGGAATAGGGTAGTCAATCCCTTGTTACTCATGAAATGAGTATTTTCAACGACTAAAATTTTAGTCATTAATTGTACAATTTTTTCTATATGGATTTCTTCCATTTTTAAAATGACATTCATTTTTTTATAGATTGTAGAGAAGGAATTAAATTTTAAAAAGTTAATACTTTTATTTTTGAACCTAAATTAATTACGATAGGGTATTTAAAATTTCTTCAACATTATTATACCAAATCATATGATGATTTTCTTTTCTCCAAAAATCATTAAGAATTCTATTAGGTTTTCCCAGTCTTTTTATCCAAAAATATTGTGCTTCTTTATATCCACAATCTAAATAAAATTCTTCTATTTTTTGTTTGTTTAATTCTAATAATATATTCTTTAGTAAGATACTTCCTATACCTTTCTTTTGATAATTTGGTAGAATGTAAACACTTTTAATCTCAGGGATAAATTTGTTTTTAATTGTTTTTATTTGATTGTTAATTAATTGATTAGGTTCTCCATATGCAATTGTACCTAGGATTCGATCATTATAACAAGCTATTAAATAAGAATTTATCTCTTTATTAGATTCTAAAAAAGATTTTAAATCAATAATTTGATTTTCTATCTCTTTATTCACTTCGATGTAAAATGGATCTGAAATATCTTCTTTTTTGAAATTATCTATAATGGTTGTTTCGAATAGTAAACCAATTTCTTTAAGGTTTTCTGTCTTAGGTTGTTGAATTTCGATTTTATTTAACATAAATGTTTTTATAAATTAATTCTAGTCTATTTTAACTTAATACTTTTTATTTAAAGAAAATCATATGCTTTGAAACCTCTGGAATTTGGGTTGTAAAAATTGACAATCTCTTTATTCTCTTTTTCAGGAACTATATATTTTATCATTGAAGAGTGTAACATAATAATTCTCTCTCTAATAATCTCTATATTTTCATGTATATTAAATTTTTGACATAAAAGGACTTAAACAAGATATAATAATTTATGAGAAAAATAAAGAATTTAACAGGAGACGAAAAATTTGATTCCGCTATTTTATCACTAGATAATCATCTGTTTATTTCAGGTAAAGCAATGGCTACAAGGAAACGTTATAATTTCGCACTTTGCAAATTTATAATGCGGACAAATAAATTACCTGAAGAATGTACTAAAAATGAAATTATTAATATTATTCTTGATATACAAGAGCAAAGAGGTTTTCAATCTTCAACGCTTAAGCATTATATTTATGCTATTCGTTATTATCTTAAAAATGTAGTAGAAAGAATGG
Source organism: Saprospiraceae bacterium (assembly GCA_020630895.1). Classification (GTDB taxonomy): domain Bacteria; phylum Bacteroidota; class Bacteroidia; order Chitinophagales; family Saprospiraceae; genus JAHDCE01. The sequence goes on along the minus strand of JAHDII010000277.1, from coordinate 919 downwards.
ATTTGTTTTCACGAATTCCAATTCCTAAAACTAAATTTTATGATGTCGAAATATTAAATTTACATGAAGTAGAATCGCTTTTTAGCGCTGCTAAAAATTGTCGTGATTTGCTGATTCTTCAATTACTTTATGAAACAGGTGTTCGGATTAAAGAACTCCTCAACATTCAATCTCATGATTTCGATCTGTACCATAAAACATTAATTATTAAAAATAGTAAAAATCAAAAAACAAGAATTGTTCATTTCGGTGAAAATCTTAAGCGAACATTATTACAGTATCAAAAGATAAATACATCTCTTTTTTCAGCTTCTTTCATTAACTCTAATTTTCATCCTTTTTTTACCATATCAAGATCAAGTGTTCGATATATCATTAAAACGGCGGTAAAAAATTGTGGTATTCAGAAAAGAGTAACGCCTCATTTGTTAAGACATGCTTTTGCTGTTCATTATCTTAATTTTGGTGGTACAATTTATCAACTTCAAAAGTTATTGGGGCATTCCCATTTAACCACTACTTTCTATTATCTACAATATGCGATTTTACCAGAAAGTAAAAATATTTCGATTTTAGATAAACTTATGAATCATATTCAATCTAATCAAATCAATTTAATTAGAGCTTAGATCTATTTTGATCATTCTTATGAGATAACCAAAGTTGAAGAATGATTTCTTGAGCCATGTCCTTATTAAAGATTAATAGCCTGCATCAATAATTCATATATTTCTTTCTTTTTCAACTTTTGAGCTAATCGTAAAGGAGTTCGTTCTCTTTTATTCTTCAACCTTGTGTTTACGGATTTGTCTAAATTTAAAATAGGACCAGATTTTGATGTGATTATTAGACCGTAATATTCTTTTTCTGAATTTTCTATTATTAATTCAGGAAAAAAAATAACACCTGTTTACATTTT
>JAHDII010000276.1 GCA_020630895.1 Saprospiraceae bacterium | reverse complement strand
GAGCTTTTGACTGTCATCGAAAATAAAGGAATTGAACAAGGGATCACACATTATAATAAGATTAAAAATTCTGATACTTTTGAACTAAGTGAAAATGAAATGAATCGAGTAGGTTATCAATTAATGGAAGCAGCTAAAACTGAGGAGGCTGCACAAGTTTTAAAATTAAATATGGAGGCGTTTCCAAAATCGTTTAATGTGTATGATAGTTATGGTGAAGCATTAATGAAATTAGGCAAAAATGATCTTGCTATAAAGAACTATAAAAAATCAATAGAACTGAATCCAGGTAATCAAAATGGAATCGCAATGCTGGAAAAATTGGGAGTGGAAACAGAAGATTTAATCCAAGAGGTCCATGTGCCTGAAAAGATTTTAAAAACTTATGTCGGCAAGTATGAATTGAGTGAAGGACTTATTCTTACAATATCAAAAGAAGGAAAACAAATGAAGGCTAAATTAACAGGGCAACAAGAGTTAGATATTTTTCCAAAATCAACTCATGTTTTTTATTTAAAAGTGATAACAGCTCAAATTACTTTTAACAAAAATAAAAAAGGAAAAATTGATAGTTTAACTTTGCTTCAAAGAGGAAGAGAAATCATTGGTAAAAAATTAGATCAAGAATAATTAAACGTATCTTGAGAATTATAAAAATCATTTGAAAATAGTGGACTTAAAAGTCCACTATTTTTTATTCATTAACAGGAAATGGAAGTGAGATTATGAGAAAAAAATGGAGATGATTTTGAGGTTAATAAACACATCGAAATCCTAAATGATTCAATCCGCTATCTTTCAATGTTGTTTGATATTTAGAAGGGATATATCCTGAACAATAACTTATATCACAAAGAAAACTACCTCCTTTTATCATCATAGCTTTATCGTTTGTTGAAGAAGGAGTAGAAGTCCATTCCCATACATTTCCAAACAAATCATGAATATTATTTTCATTAGGAGAAAATTGTCCTATAGGAGCAATAGACTTAAAATAACCATCTTGACCAGAATCAAAAACAGGGAAAGGTCCTTCCCATACATTTCCCTTTATTATTTCTTCTCCAGCTATTATATCCCATTCTTTTGCAGTAGGCAATCGACCATTTTTCCATTTACAATATGCACAAGCATCATAATAACTTACCTGTGTAACAGGCAAGTTATTATCTTCTTCTTTTTTTCCTAAAGGCTTTTCCCAATTAGCATGATGAATACTATCCCAACTATTAGTATCAAGATTAAATACTCCTGACCAAGCAAAACTGTCTGCAGTAGTTTGATAATTATTAGTTATAATAAATTCTCTAAATTGTCCAATAGTGACTTCAAAACGATCTACTTCTAATTTTAATTTTTCAATATATACTTTTTCTAATTTTTGAGGAAGGGATGAACAACTAAAAAGTAATAATAAACAACAAATAATATGATATTTTTTAAAGAGCATAATATCTACTTCTTTTGGAATTGGTGAATAACTTTTATTATTACACAATATTAAACCTTATTATCTAATTGATAATAATTTTTTGAGTCATTTGCCCTTTTTCTAAATCAATTTGTATAAAATAAATTCCTTTATTTAACTTGCTAAGTTCTATTATTTCTTTAGGTTCCAAAGAATGATATACTAATTGAGCATTAGAATCGTACACTTTAATACTCTTAATTTCATCAGATACAATACTACCTTCTAATTTTATTCTAACATACCCTTTTGCAGGATTAGGATATAATTGAATATCTAATAATTTATCTAATGCAAAATTAATAGTTTCCACATTAGAATAAGAATATTGACCATTAAAGTCAATTTGTTTGAGGCGATAATATTGAATATCTATAATTGGTTCTACATCAATAAATTCATAACTTAATTCAGCTAATGAATGTCCTGCTCCATTAACCCTTCCAATTTCTCTCCATTCAAGTCCATCATAAGATTTTTCTAGAATAAAATAATCATTATTCATTTCTACAGCAGTAGTCCATTTACAAATTACAATATTATCTTTTTGTATTGCTTTAAAAGATAATAGCTCTACAGGCAATACATTAATATAGGGATCTGTTCCATTTATAAATTCTGTAAGATTTGTATCTCCATCATTATCTGGATCATCATTAGGACCATAAGCATAAGTAAGTAATTCTCTAAACTCCCATTCATCATTTAAACCATCTCCATCTACATCAGGAGCAGTACCTGAAAAATTAGCATGACTAGGATTCAGACTAGGCATTGAAGCATTAACTGATTTTAGATAGTCTCGTAATTGAATTATTAAATTCAATCTTAAAGCTGGTTGGCTTGCTGAAAGGTCATTACTTTCTCCAATATCTGTAGAAAGATCGAATAAATAAATATTACTTGTTTCATATTCAACCATCAATTTATAATTACCACTCACTAAAGCAGAACGAGGTGTTTTATTAATATTATTGCTATAATGAGGTGAATGAAAATAGATAAGAGCAGAACGAGTAAATGAACTTCCTGTTAATAAAGGAACAATACTTTGTCCATCCAAATTAGCTGGTAAAGTTGTAGTACTTCCTGTTAATTCTGCAATTGTAGGAAATAAATCATAAGCTACAACTGGTTCAGTATTATAAGTATTAGGACTAATTCCAGGACCTTTAATAATAAATGGTACTCGAATTCCTCCCTCATAAATAAATGTTTTACCAAAAGATAAAGGAGCATTGTCTGTAAGATTCATTGGCCCTCCATTATCTGAAATAAAAATTACATAAGTATTATTATCAATTCCTAGGTTAGTAATTTCATCCAATAATTGACCAATACCATCATCTGTATCTTCTGTCATTGCACCATATTCAGCATTTCCTGTTGTATGTATTGTTCCTGGTGGACGTAGTGCTGGATTATTATAAAGATCTATAGTTGTCTGTCTGGCTTCAATACTCCCATGGACTGCATAATGAGAAAGTTGAAGACAAAAAGGTACACCATCTGTTACAGCATCTTGCATAAAAGCAATAGATCGATTGGTAAGATCGAATATTTTTTTAGGATCTGCTTGTACAGTAACCCCTTGATTACCATCATTATTTTTAGTAGCTCCATCATTAAAATCAAATCCATTATTAGCAGGGCTTGAAGAAGTATTTCCTAAATGCCATTTTCCAAAATGAGCTGTTCTATAATTCATACCGATAGATTTTAGCCATTCAGCATAGGTTATCTCAGCACCATCTAAAGCTGTATTAGAACTTGTTTCAATTAAAATTTTACCAGAAGCAATAGCACCACTTGTATTTGTAAAATTAGTTCGAGCAGGAGTTTTTCCTGTTAATATACTATTTCGAGTAGGAGAACATTTTGGAGCGGGTGCGTATCCTTGAGAAAAAGTCATACCTGATTGAGCCAACAATTCTAATTCTGGAGTGAAATAGTAGTCACTCTTTGAACCTAAAACACTAGCATCCATTTGTACAGAAGAGCCAGTCCAACCTTGATCATCAACAACAATAATAACGAAATTAGGGGGTTGAGCAGTAGTATTCTGTATAAAAAAAAGGAAAATACAGATTGATAAAAAATAGTTATATATGTGCATCTTAATATTTTTCAGCAAAAACACGCCTTCTCTTTTATGATAAAAATGCATTATAAAAAAAGGAATTGTGTCTTAATTTCTTAATAATTCTTGATTAATAAAATATAGGGAGAAAATTATATAAAATAGACAGGAGCATTTTAAAAATGCTCCTGTCTAATGAATTCTAATTAATGTGTTTTTATAACATTAAAGGTTTCTGAATCACCATTTTCATATCTTACAGTGAATAAATATGTTCCTCTTACAAAGTTTGTCATATCAAATCCTTCTATAGTAATACCTTCATTTAAAGATATTTCTTTGGTAGAAACAATTTTTCCTGCTACATCATAAACCGTTAGTTGTATATTATCTTGATTAGGGTTGTGAAACTCTAACCAAATTTTTCCTGTTGTAGGATTAGGATATATTAATGTTCCTTTATTGATAATATCTTCACATTCTGATTCTGTAACAATAATATCTGAATATTCATAACTACCATCTATATCAACCTGCTTTAATCGATAATAATTCTTTCTTACTCTAATTTCTTCATGTAAATATGTATATTCTGTAATATTAGAAGTTGTACCTCTCCCTTCAATAATATTTATAGTATTAAAGTCTACACCATTTGTACTATATTCAATGATGAAATGGCTATTATTCTCTTCTGAAATAGTTACCCAAGTTAAAAGATTACTACATCCCTTATCTTCTCCTTCAAAATATAATAACTCAACAGGTAATGCTGTAGTCACGAAACCACCATCAATATTCAGTTTAGTTTCTCCTAAAACTAAAGGAAATACAGGAGTTTGGCGACTTGCTG
>JAHDII010000275.1 GCA_020630895.1 Saprospiraceae bacterium | reverse complement strand
TTGTTTTTCAATGGCTTGCAAAGAAATTAACATTATGTTCTTAAATCACTTCATTTACTAATTACATAAAATATTGATGTAGGTGAAATTCTTTCCCATTTCGTATTCGGATCATATTTTACATTATTTTTCAAGAGCTTAGACAAAAATCGATCTAAAGCGATATAGGATTTATATGTAAATATTTTTTTATTTATTTTATTCCCAATTTTTCTTTGTAAAAAAGAAGTCATTGTTAAACAATACTGTTTAGAAACTATTTTAGCTCCTTTTTCTTTAAAAATAGCATCAAATATTGAAACAGGAATTCCTCTTTCATTAACGGTTAAACCTGGACGCGGTTTTGTCCAATCCCCCATAGAATTAATCGGCTCTCTAATCAATAAATACCCTCCTGGCTTTAATACTCTATATAATTCTTTTACTACAAAAGAGACATTAGGAACGTGATGTAGGGTTCCAAAACAAGTAATTAAATCAAATGAGTTTTCATTAAAGATTAATTTACCATTTACTTCTGGTTTGACATATTTTGGTGTAAGGTGCCCTATTTTATTATTCACTAAATTATCAGAAGGATCTATTATGGTTAAATTATTAATTTTAGAAACTATAGGAGCAAACTCATATCCCCATGCTGAGCCGAACCCCAAGACTTGATCTAATGTTTCTGATTTTATTTTATTAAAGCCGTGTAATTTATTTAATTCATGGTAACCATAATCACTATCTTTTCTATTTTTATTATCCTCTAAATCTGCATAAGCTTCTGCTTCTTCTTCATACCATTTTTGAATTTGTTCAATAGTGAAGTCATCTCCAAAAAGTTTATCTCCTGTTAAAAATTCATGCATAACAACATTTTAATTATTATTCAATATAATCTAATTCTTTTTTAATTGCTTGAATCTTACACCCAAATAATATTTTCTTCCGCTTCATACCATTTTTCAAACTGATCTTTATATCGCTTATTTAATTCATTTCTTTTAATTTTCATTGTAGGCGTTAGAATTTTATTTTCTATTGTCCAAGCCTCCATAATTACAATGATCGAATTAATTTTTTGATAGGCTATTAATTCATTATTAATTTCAGCTAATGTAGTCTTTAAATTTTCTTTTACTTCCGCTTCATTTTTTCCTAGTCCTATTTCAGATAAATTTATTAAAGCTAAAGGTTGTGGTACTCCTAAACCGACAACAGCTATATTTTCAATAAAAGAATTTTTAGAGAATTTCCATTCGATTGGAGCAGGAATGATATATTTTCCTTTTGCAGATTTAAAGGTATCTTTTACTCGACCTGTTATACATAAATATCCATCTTCGTCTATATGACCTTGATCTCCTGTATGTATCCAACCATCACGAATGACATCCTTTGTTTTTTCTGGTGATTTGTAATAGCCCGCCATCATCCAAGGATTTCGCATAATAATTTCATCCGTTTCTGGATCAGATTTAATTTCTACATTGGGTAAGGGTTTACCTACAGTACCATTTTTAACTGCATTTTTAGGCATTAATGTACAACCAGCACAATTCTCTGTCATTCCGTATACTTCTTGCAACGTTAAATTAAATTGATTGTACCAATTTTTTAAATTATCAGGTGTAGGCGCTGCTCCAGTTAGTACTACCCTAGCACGACTTAATCCAATTCCTTTTTGAATTTTCTTTTTAATAATTGTATTTAAAACTGGAATTTTTAAAAGTGTGTTTAATTTTTTCTGAGGCATCTTATCCAAGATAGCCAATCTAAATTTTGACCATAAACGAGGCACCGACATAAAAATTGTCGGTTGAACTTCTTGTAAATTTTGAGCAAATGTATCTAAAGATTGAGCAAAAGAAACAGTAGCACCTGTTAATATACTTGCGGATTCTACAATGACTCTTTCTGCAATATGATTTAAAGGTAAATAGGATAAAAAGTGATGTGGTTTTCCATCAAAAATACCTAGTGTATTGTATATTTTTTCATTTTGCATCAGCAATGTTGGAGATTTATATTTTAGCATTACGCCTTTGGGCGTTCCTGTTGTTCCAGAAGTAAAAATCACAGAAAACAAATCTTCTAAATCCAAGTCTGGTTTTCCTTGAATGGGTTCATTGTTTTTGATCAATTCGTCCCAATCTAATCCTTTATCTATTATTGCATTACCTTTATAATGAGGGAATTTAATAATTTGAATATGATCAGAAACACCATTTTTAGCTAATTCCCAATTATCTAATTTGCCAACAAACAAAGCTTTGACATCACTTAATTCTAAAACCTCTTTTAATTGTTCTGCATTTAAATTTGGATAAAAAGGAGCACTAACATACCCTCCCATAATTAAAGCTAAATCGGTGATAAACCAATGGTAGCAATTTTTTGAAAAAAGACCAATATGATCCCCTTTTTCAAAACCTAATGCTTGTAAAGCACTACACATTCTTCTTGCCTGATCTCCCACTTCTTTCCAAGTAAATTCATACCAAACTCCATCTATAGGTTGTCTTAAAAAAACTTCATTTGCTTTTTCTTCTTCCCATTGATAAAAATATTCTAGAATCGTTTTTAAATCTGTATATAATTCCTGTGCCATGTTTATTTTTTATCTCTAATCAATGTTTTTAAAATGACATCCCAAATTAATGTCGTAAAAGCAAAGTTTTTATCATTATCCTCATAATGATGTCGCATATGATGTTTTTTCAATTTTTGGAATAATCCATTTTTAAAATTATAATGATGAGAAGCATAATGCAACCAATCATAAAACATATAACAAGTTCCAAGTCCTGCCATAAATGGATGCGCATAATGTCCTGCTATCAAAAATGAAATTCCCCAAATTAAAATAAAAGCAGGTATACTTACGATAGGCCCTACTAGCATTAATTTACTATCATTGGGATAATCATGATGTCCTTGATGGATGGTATAAATAAATTTCTTTCCAAATTCTGATTTCGGTTCCCAATGAAATAAATTGCGATGCATAAAATACTCAAAAGGTGGCCAAAATAAAAAAGCGCATCCGAAACTTAATATCATTTGTAGAATTGATAAATGGATATAGAAAAAAGATAATGCTAATAAAGCAATAGAAATAGGAGCAAAAAAATAAAAAGGAATATGAGGATTCGTTACATAAAAACCAGGAAAAACTTCCTTATCCATCACTTCTTTTGGCATATCTTTATTAGAGAGAAATAATTTTTCTTTTTTCATAATAAATTATTGATTTTTCAGAACAGATAGATCTGTCGTTATACCAAAATTAGCTTTACCTTTTTGGGTAAGCATGGGTGTAACTAAATTCCACATCGCAATTTTAGCTTGATCAAAAGCATAATTTTTTTCACCTCTTATCATTTGTTGATTCATCCAAAAAGATAAAAGCACCCAAACAGAATGTGCCATTTGTTGATAAAAGCCTGCTTGTGGTTCTGGCTTCATATTTCCTTTAGAAACAGAATAATCAATTTGAGTTTTGATAAAATCAATTTGAAATTGAATATGCTTTTGATGTTTTTGAGCAATTTTAGGATAGGCTCTTACTAGTTCTAATCCATCTAAATAAAAGAACTTATATTTTATGAACAATTCTAAAAGCGGATCCAAAATAGAATCTATATTAGAAAAAGAAGGAATTAGTTTTAATTCAGAAGCAAGTTGAATTCTTTCTTTTATAATTCTTTCATAAATATCATTTAGAATTGATACCTTATTTTTAAAGTGGTACGTTAAATTTCCAGGACTAATTTTTAACTCATTCGAAATATCTCGTATAGATACATTAACTAATCCTTTTTGATTAAAAAGGAGAATGGCTGTATTTAATATCTTCTCTTTTGTTGAGTTCATATTTACAAATGTAATATTCACTCATTGCAATTACAAATATTTTAGGACAAACGTACTATACTGATAATTAAGGTTGCTTTTGTTTTAATACTATTTTTAATGTATTTGTAGATTGTACTGATTCATGAAATTCTTTAAATTCTGAGTATGTTTCTTTTGGAAATTCGCCTTTATTGAACCTTACTATTTTCTCAATTTTAATCTCGCGATCACCCTTTGTAAATTTAATATCAAAAGTACCATAAGATGTTTTTAGATTCACATTGTTCGGTATCGATTCAATTTCAACATTAAAAGGCAAATATAGAATTGTAGTTTCTGTTACTTCTTTTTTATTTCTTATAATAATTGGCTGTTTTCTTTTTTCAATCGAAGGAACATGAACAGAATAAAAATTCATTAAACTTTTAATCGGAACAAATAAACGTTTACCTGATTTTGAGAATAAATCATCAATTTGATATTTAATATTCATTTCTGCTAATGATTCATTTTTAGATCCATTCATTTCAACATCTGGCATGACTTCAGGTTTAAATTCCAACCATTCATAAATAATTTCTTT
>JAHDII010000274.1 GCA_020630895.1 Saprospiraceae bacterium | reverse complement strand
CTGTACATTGTTCCCTGTAAAAGAGTTTGTCCAGAAACATTCATAATTTGATAATCTAAATTCAATAAATTATTATTATTTAAAAACAAATTATTTTTTACAATGTTAGGATAAAGACTCACTACTTTATCATCTTCAAAGTTTAAAGATTTAATTTCACTAAAAGTAAAAGAGCCATCAAAATCTACTTGTTTTAAACGATAATAATTCATTCCTGTAGATGGAGAACTATGTATAAAATTGTATTCCACTAAATCAACAGAATAACCACTTCCTTCTTTTTTTCCAATTTCTCTAAAATCTACACCATTTGTGCTATGTTCTATTACAAAATAATCATTATTTTCTTCATAGCTTGTTTCCCAAGAGATAATAGATTCTTTATTTGAAATATCTTTTTCTACAGAATAATGAGATATTTCAACAGGAAGCACAATACTACATACTCCTCCTAGAGAAAAACCACCAAAAGAAAGGTGTTCTGAAAAAGTATTTCCTCCACAAAAATCTCCTACTGTTAATAATATTTTAGAAATATTTTCTGCTGAATTCGTAATATTTACAAAATGAGTTTCAGTATTTCCACAACCTAAATACCCTCCTGTATTGTCAGTAGAACCCACACAATTTGCTTGATCAGCAGCACTAGTATTTGTAGGAATATCTTCTTCAAAAAGTAATACATCATCTGCATTAAATACAGCTATTTTTGCTGTATTATTATCTGCTGGAATAGGACAATCTGTTGTTGTTTCAATATCTCCGATCCAAAAAGATAAATCACTTACTGGTTCAGATAAACAAATTAAAATTTGTGATGTTCGGGTTAAATTACCACTAGAAGAAAAACGAGGGAAACTCAATTCTGGAGCAGGTGCTCCTTGTAAGTTGTTAGCATTTCCTTCTGTTGATGAACCTGTTACATCAATTGTACCATAAGGATAACTATTACTGACTGTATGTAATGCATAAGTTACTGTTCCTGAATAAGGATCTCCTACAGTAGAACTTGTAGTAGAACTCGTTTCTACTAAACCTGCTATTGTTCCTGTACCTGTAGCATCAGAATAAGTATTCATTGCACCATATACAATATCAAAAGTTCCTCCTGCTGCTGCACAATCTGTTGCTTCACTACTTTCCCAAGTATCATCTAATAAAGCTGCGGCATCTCTTTCTGCAACAGTAATAGAACCTCTTGTTGGTTCATCAAAAACACTACTCGAAAAGGTAATAGTAGGAATAGGACAACTAAAAGTATAAGCCTCTGTTAAAGAACAACCTCCTCCATAATCAACTGTAATAGAGTAGGAAGTTGTATTATCTCCTGCAAAACCAGCTAAAGATAAAGGTAAGTCCACATGATTATATACTCCCGATAAAGAACCAGGATCTGGAGCCACAGTTAAAGTAAATGTTGCGTTTGGTGTACAAACTAATGCTTCTAAAGAAATTGTTGCAGCTCCTGCAGAACAAGAGGTTTGTGAGACTTCAAACCAATTTACTGAACATGAAGGAGGAGTAGAACCACTCCAACTACCAGGAAGAGCAGAACCAGCATAGCCTGTTGAAGGATAACCTGAAGTAGGTCCTGTTGTATAATTGGTACATCCTACAGGATCTGTAGCGTTTCCATCATCATTGAATGTAATCCAATTGGCTTCATTTGCTGTTCCTCCATTCGCTGTTGTTGAAGATGATATTCTTTCTGAATATCCATCTTCAAAATCAAAACAAGTTGCTGTTAAATCTGTTCCAATAATACCATATAAATCAATCACTGTACTTGTAACAGCATTATATAATTCATAATCATCATCTCCATTAGCATTCACTATGGTAGATGAAGCACCATCTGGAGCGAAACCAAAGCAAGTATTAAAAGCTGTAGCATCAGATGCTATAATATAAAATTCTCCTGGGCATAATAATCCATCTAAATATACAGTAGAAGGAGAAGTTCCTCCATTTGCGTATCTTCTAAGCTGTATTTCTGAAAGATCAATAACTGTCGTTCCAGAATTATATACTTCTACAAATCGACAGTCTATATTATCAGAAGGATCTGCTACTTGGGTAATTATTTGGGAAGTACTTATATTTACAAAAAAAGTAAATATAATGAGTGTAAGTAAAATAGTTCTCATAAGTATATATGTTTAGTTTATGTCTTAGTTTTTTTATTTGTAAGCCAAAGTTTTAGCCTAAAATATATTTTGTTTTCTCTGTTTTTTGTTTTTTGGCATTTATCATCGGTTTTCATAAGGAGGGGTAACAAAAATAACATTCTATCAATAGAAAAATAAATTTTTAATTTTTATTAACATATCTTTAAAATCAATATGCTTTGATTATCAATATTATAGGAGCGGGAATTGGAGGTATTGCTACAGCAATACGGCTTCGTTATCAAGGACACAAAGTTAATGTTTATGAAGCGAATAGTTACTGTGGAGGTAAATTAACAGAAATCAAAAATCAGGGGTATCGTTTTGATGCAGGTCCTTCTCTTTTTACTATGCCTACATATGTAGATGAATTATTTGAATTGTTTTCAGAAAATTCAAGAGATTATTTTGATTATATTTCTTTGGAAAAAATATGTAATTATTTTTGGGAAGATGGTACACGAATTACAGCTTTTAAAGACTTTGAAAAATTATATCAAGAACTTCACAAAAAACTAGGTATAGAAAGAAAGGAATTAGAACAATTGTTTCAAAAAAATGCATTAAAATATAATTTAACTGGAAAAATATTTTTAGAGCAATCTATTCATCAATGGAAAACATGGTTTTCTAAAGATGTTGTAAAAGCATTATTTAATTTTCATCATTTAGACATTTTTAAAACGATGCATCAAGTTCATTTAAAAAATATTTCGCATCCTAAATTGGTGCAATTTTTTGATCGCTTTGCAACGTATAATGGTTCTAATCCGTATAAAGCTTCAGGAATATTAAATATGATTCCACATTTAGAACATTATTATGGTGCTTTTTTTCCAAAAGGAGGAATGATTTCAATTATAAACAGTCTTGTAGAATTAGCACAAAGAAAAGGAGTTGTTTTTCATTTGAATAAAAAAGTAGAAAAAATTATTATTAAAAATAAAAAAGCTGTTGGAATTCAAATTGAAGATCAATTTATTCCTTCAGATATTGTTATTAGTAATATGGATATTTATCCTACATATAAAAATTTATTGCCTTTAAAAAAAATTCCAAAAAAGGTAATTCAAAATGAACGTTCTTCTTCTGCTTTGATTTTTTATTGGGGTATCCAAAAAGAATTTCAAGAATTAGATTTACATAATATTTTTTTTAGTGATAATTATCAAAAAGAATTTGATGAAATAACTCAAGGAAAAGTGTATGAAGATCCTACTATTTATATTAATATAAGTTCAAAATATAATAAAAATGATGCTCCTAAAAATTGTGAAAATTGGTTTACGATGATTAATGTTCCTTATGATAATGGACAAGATTGGGATAGTATTATTTTTAATGCTAGAAAAAATATTATTAAAAAAATAAATAGAATTTTAAATATTAATTTAGAATCATTAATAGAATGTGAGTCCATTTTAGATCCTAAAAAAATAATGTTCAATACATCTTCTTTTGGAGGTTCATTATATGGTACCGCTTCTAATGATAGAATGGCTGCTTTTAATCGCCATGCAAATTTTTCATCTCACTTTAAAAATTTATATTTTTGTGGAGGAAGTGTACATCCAGGAGGAGGAATTCCTCTTTGTTTATTATCTGCAAAAATTGTAAGTGAACTAATAAAAAAATAATAATTATGCCTAGGAAATATCGACCACAACAGTATTTAATTCAAGCAGCCATACAATCAAAGAATGAAATTAATTCTATGAGGAAACATAATTTTTCCTCTTTTTTATTAACTGTCATTTATGCTGTTGGTTTATTTTTTTTATTTTTTAATCTTGTTCCTAATTTTATTTTATTAACTCCTATTACTTTATTTATTTCTTTATGCATTGTTTTATATGCTCACCCTGAAATAAATAAAAAATTATTTTTATTTATTTTTATTTGTTTTTTAATTGGACTTACAATTGAAATTGTAGGTACTCAAACAGGATTTATTTTTGGCGATTATAAATATGGAAAAACATTAGGCCCAACTATAAATAATGTTCCTTGGATTATTGGAATAAATTGGGCACTATTAAGTTATTGTTGCGGTGTAACAGTAATTAAAATTGCACCTAAATTAAATTTTTGGCTAAGAAGTTTTCTAGGAGCTTTATTACTTGTTAGTTTAGATATTTTAATTGAACCTGTTGCGATGATTTATGATTTTTGGCATTGGGGAGAAAACAATATTGTTCCTCTTCAAAATTATTTTGCTTGGTTTATTATTTCTTTTATTTTATTATAAATTTTTAATTTTTTATATAATGATTTAAAAAATAAAGCTGCCTTTACT
>JAHDII010000008.1:2037-26633 GCA_020630895.1 Saprospiraceae bacterium | reverse complement strand
CCGCAGATGCACAACATTTAGCTGCTGAATTTTCTGGACGTTTTTATTCTGATAGAGATCCTCTTTTTGCAGAAGCTCTTCATGTTAATACTTCATATTTAACTGCTGTTGCTAATGATTATTCTTATGATCAAATTTATGAAAGAATTATAAAAGCTAAAGGGCGACAAGGAGATATTCTTTTTGGAATTTCTACTTCAGGTAATTCTTCTAATATTATTAAAGCTTTTGAACAGGCAAAAATTCAAGGAATGATTTGTGTTGGTTTTACAGGAGCAACAGGAGGAAAAATGAAAAATTTATCTGATGAACTGATTAATGTTCCATCAACAGATACACCAAGAATTCAAGAAGCACATATTATGTTAGGACATATTATTTGTGAATTAGTAGAAAAAGATATGTTTAATAGTTAGGACAAGTTTGTTGAATATAAATAATAACTTTTGTTCCCCTAGATACACCGTTATCTTCTTTTTTATCTATAATTTTTACACTTAATTTATCTTTAAAAGCAGAATTTAATAAATTCAATCTTTCACGAGTTACACTCATGGCTTTGGGTTGATGAGTTCTTTTATTTTTACTTTTTATTTTCTGAGCTTCTATTCTTCCAATTCCATTATCATCTATTTCACAAACTAAAAAATCATTTTCTTTTCTAAAAGAAACATCTAATTTTTTATTTTCCTTTTTATGCATGAGTCCATGATTAATAGCATTTTCTACAAAAGGTTGAATAAGCATAGAAGGTAATGGTACAAATGGAGGATTTAAATCATTATCAATATTTATAGAATAATTTAAACTATTATCAAAACGCATATTTTCTAAGCTCAAATATAAATTTAAAGTTTCAATTTCTTTTTCTAATGATATTTTATTTTTATCAGACATTTCTAAAATATTTCTCATTAATTTAGAAAAACTGGATAAATATTTATTGGCAGATTTTTTATCTTGAAGAATAATAAATTCTTGAATAGCATTTAAAGAATTAAACATAAAATGAGGATTCATTTGAGTTCGTAAAGCGGTAAGCCTAGATTCTTTTATTTTTTCTTTTATTTCATTTTGGTTTCGTATTCTTTTAATAATAAAAAAAACTATCCAATAAATTAATAAAAAAAAGATAGATGCAAATAAAATAATAAACCACCACTGCAACCAAAAAGGTTTAAGAATTTGAATTTGAATCGTTTTTATTTCGGACCAAGCAGAATTAGCAGCTTTAGCTTTTATTTTCAAAGTATATGTCCCTGAATTTAAAGAAGGATATTCTACTACTCCGGTATTATTTTGAACCCAGTTTTTATCTAACCCTTCTAATTGAACTAAGTATTGGATATTTTTATAGGCATGATATGCCAAACCAATAAAAGAAATTTTAATATTATTATCTGCATACTTTAAAGTATAAGAAGGTTGTAAAATAGTATCTTTTTCATTAATTTTAATAGCCGTAATTTTTAGATTGGGAACTTCCGTTTTTAAATTAGAATCAATATTAAAACAAGCTAGTCCTTCATTTGTAGCGACAACAATTTTGTTATGATATTCAATAATATCATTAATTTCTCTAGAGGGTAATCCATGATTTATATTTATGGTAGAAAAAGAATAATCAGATAAATTAATTTTTGCAATTCCGTTATTCGTTCCTATCCATGCTATATTATCATGAATAAAAATAGTTTTACAACTATTTGAAGGGAAATTATTATCAGCATTAAAATGATGAATAATTTTATTTTGATGAAAAACAAAGAGACCTTTAGATTTTGTAGCAACCCATAAAGTATCTTTTCCTTGCATTTTTAAAAAACGAATATCTGTTTTTAATTCAGCTATTTCAATAGCTTGAGCTCCTTTTTTAGAAGTGTAATGATATAAACCATTTACAGTTCCTATCCATGCTTCATCTTTAGAAATGGGTTCAAGAGCATAAGTTCTTTCATCAATAATACGGATAAGTTTTTCGTTCTCTAATTTATAAGTTTCCATACTTGTACCATGCCAAATACTTCCATCTTTGGCTTGTTCTCCTATTTTATAAGAAGAATTTCTTTTAGGAATTTTTTGAACATCTCTTTTTCCTTTTTTCATGGAAAAAGCTCCAAAAGAAGAAAGAAACCAAGTGTCTCCTTTATGATCAATCATAATATCATAGAGTTCTAAATTCTCTTTTGATATTCTATCACTATGAATTAAATCAGGTTGGTTATTAGAGTTAAAAGATAAAATATTAAAACTATTATCATTACAACCAACAATAATTTTATCTTCATAATTATTTAAAGAGGTAACCATATCATTAGATAAACCCCAAGTTTTATTAACAATATTGATTTGAGTAGAAGGAAGAAAATATAAACCCTTTTTTTGTGTACTAATCCAAAAAGAATTATTGTTGTCAATAAATATCATTCCTACAAAATGATCTTTTAAAAAATATTGAGAAATGTATTTTCCATGATCACTTTTTCTTAAAAATAAAAGTCCCGATTTACTACAAATCCAAAAATTATTATCCTTATCTATCGTAATAGAATTAATTCCTTTTTTGATAAAAGAATCATATTCTTTAAATACAGGTTTTATAGTATTCGTTATTAAATTTATCGAGTAAATATTATATAGGGAAGAAATAATTAATTCATCTTTAATAATAACTCCAGAGGTAATTCCAATAGATAAATTTAATTTCAAATCATTTTGAATAAATGGTTTAAAATTGAATTCATCCGTATTTTTATTTAATGTATATGTTCCATACTTATCAAAAATTTTTATTTCATTATTAATTTCTTTTAAAATTTTTGAAGAGTGATTTTTGAAATTAAAAATTTTATGATGAATGATTTTATTTTGGTAAACGGAATCAATTCTAATACAAACGTCAGCCTTACTTATGAGCCAAACTCTATTTTTAGAATCTACCTCAATTCCTATAATTTGTAACCTCTTTTTTTTATGATAAAAAGGTTCTAATTTGTATGTTTTATCTTTTTCAGTATATACAATATCTCCATTTAATATATTAGACCATATACGTTGTTCTTGATCAAAAGCTATATCTATAATTTCTTCCGAAGCTAATTTTGGAATAGGAGTATTATTAAAAGAAATACCATCAAATTTACTAATTCCTCCTTCAGTAGTAATCCAAATAAACCCTTCTTTATCTTGTTTTATTTTGTATAAATAAGAACTAGGGAGCCCATCTTCAACAGTATATTTTTTTAGACTTAATGTTTGAGAAAAACATTGACCTATGAAAAAATAAAAAAATAATATATTACATATTTTATACTTCATACTTTAATATCATTGCAATATGAGGAATACCATCTTCTTCATATTCGTTTCCTACACTTACAAAACCTAAGGAAGAATAATATTTTTGTAAATGACTTTGTGCAGATATTTTAATATCTCCATGAGTTAATAATTGTTGAGTATATCGAATAGAAACTTCCATTAATTCTCTTCCTTTCTTTTTGCCTCTTATTTTTTGAGAAGTAACGACTCTACCTATGGCATGATAATTAGGATATGAAATTCCTTGGGGCAAAATTCTAGTATAAGCCACTAACTCATTATCATGATCATAACCACAAACATGTAAGGCTTGAGCATCTTTTCCATCAGCATCTAAATAAGGACAATTTTGTTCCACTACAAAAACATCTTGTCGTAAAGCCAAAATTTCATAGAGTCCATCTAAAGTTAATTCTTTAAATGTTTTACAAGTCCATTGTATCTGTATCATTTATAATTGATCATTTTCTTTTCCAAAAATTAATAATACTCCGTTAGTATAAGTATAGGGATAAGAACTCATATATACTTTTGAAGAAGCAATAGGTATAGATTGTTCTAATTGAAATCCTTGTAAGACCATTTCTGTCAATGTTGCCTGAATATCCCTCGACAAATCATCTCCATTAACCATCATAGTTGTCTTTTTAAACATCCCTTTTCCAACGACTTCTCTAGCTTCAACAAAGATTGTTTTGTATTCTTTCATTATAGTAATTTAAAGATTAACCCAATTTTAACGATAATAAAATAGTTTTATAACAACTATTATCTATTCTTTTTACGTTACATTATTACAAAACTGAACGTCTAAAAGTAGTAGATAACTTTATAAAGACCATGAATTTAAGCAAGATAATACCAATTTTATATATTCTATTCTTTGTTGTAGGAAATATTTCTGCACAAACAACCATTGTTAAAGGAAAAATAACAGATAAAGAATCAGGTGAAGAACTGAGTTTTGCCGATGTTATCTTTACAGATACCTATACAGGTACAACAACAGAACTAGATGGAACATTTATCCTAGAAACTAATGATTTGTCTTACAAAAGTATTACAGTAGCTTTTTTAGGGTATGAAACTAAAATAATTGCTATTACTCCAGGTAAAGAACAAACCATCAATATTGAACTTTCCTCAGAATCTGAAAAATTAGAAGTCGTTACGATTGAAGTAAAGCGTAAGACTAAAAAAGATACGGCTGCCATTGCTTTGTATAGAAGAGTTGTTAAAGAAAAAGATAATATTCGTCCTTCTCACTATGATTCTTATCATTATGAAGATTATACTAAAACAGAGTTTGATTTATTCAATGTAAAAGAAAAATTAACACAGCGAAAAATATTAAAACCCTTTGATTTCATATTTGAAAATATGGATACTACAGAAAATGGAGAAGTATATCTTCCTGTTTTATTAAAAGAAAAAATAACTAAAGTATATTATCAAAAACAGCCTAAAAAATCTAAACGCATTATCAAAGCAGATCAGTTTTCAGGAGTAGAAGATGTTAAGTTATTTGATATGGCAGATTATTCTTTTCCTGAAATTGATATTTATCAAAATACCATGGATTTGAGTGGTAAAATATTTACCAGTCCTTTTGCTAAAAATGCCTTAATTACTTATAAATATTTTTTGACGGATAGTGTTCAAATGGGAGAACATTTTTGTTATAAATTAGAATTTACTCCAAGAAGAAAAGGTGATCTAGCTTTTACAGGTGAAGCATGGATTGATAAAAAAACAGCGGCTATAAAAAAACTTGAAGTATATGTTTTAGACCAAATCAATGTCAATTTTTTAACGGGTTTAGAAGTGAAGCAATCTTATTCTGATTTAGGAGAAGGAAATTGGTTTAAAACAGCGGAGCAGATGATGGTCATGATGAATCTTACAGAAAATAAGAAAAGGCAAGCCATTAGAGTTCTTAAAAATTCATCCTATCAAGATATTCAGATTAATCAAAAATATGATGAATCTATTTTTGAAGGAGACGGAGTAGAAATTGCAGAAAAAGCCTATAAACGCAAAGAAGAATATTGGGAAAAATCAAGACATCAAGAATTGACTAAAACTGAAAAAACAATTTATGAAAATGTAAAAAAAGTAAAAGATACTAAAGCCTATAAAATATATTCATATTTAGGGCGAACAGGTTCTTCTGGCTTTTTTAATGCAGGGCCTATTGAGTTTGGTCGTTTTTATCAATTTTTTAGTTGGAATGCTATTGAAGGAAGAAGATATCGATTTGGATTTAGAACGAATCCTCGTCAATTTAGAGATAAATTTATGATAGAGGGCTATGGGGCTTATGGCGATAAAGATAAATTATTCAAATATCATTTAGGAGCTAATGTACATCTAAAAAGAAAAAATAGAAAATGGCATATGTTAGGAGGACATTATCGTTATGATTGGTCGGATTATAACTTTAGAAATCCTTATATGAGTCATGATCATACGTTGAGTGCTTTGCTTCGAACTAAACCTTTAGATAACTTATTTTTGATTAGAGAAGGTTATGTTTTTTATGAAAAAGAATGGATTAAGGGCTTAACTAATAAATTGACGGCAAAGCATAAAACAACCTATGAATGGCCCAGTTCTTTTCAGTTCAATTCTGAAACACCTGATTCCTCTATTATTAATAATGGAAGTTTTGAAGTACTAGAATTACACCTCAATACTCGTTGGGGAATGGGGCAAGTTTTTGCGAGCAGAAATGGTGGTTTTGGACGAGAATCAGTCGATATAACAGCTCCTGTAATTAATGTAGGATTTACTGCTGGAGTCAAAGGGCTTTTAGGAAGTGATTATAATTATCAGCGTATAGATGTTTCTTTTTCTCAAAGAATTAAATCTCAAGTAGGGCGTACCTATTATACTTTAATAGGCTCTAAAACTTGGGGTAAAATTCCTTACCCTCTTTTAACCATTCATAAAGGGAATAAAAGTTTTATGTACAATCGCCATTCTTATAATATGATGGATGATTTAGAATTTGTCAATGATGCTTATGTAGCACTAGATGCTAGACATGAATTTGATGGGTTTATTTTTAATATGATTCCTTTAATTAAAAAATTAAAATTGCGTTCTGTCGTTTTTGCTAAAGGAATTTATGGAACTTTAAGTGATGCAAATGCTTCTTTATTAGATGAAGGCACATCTCTAAAAGATTTGAATGGCTTTTATGCGGAAGCAGGTTTTGGAATTAAAAATTTCCTTAAAATGTTTGAAGGGTATTTGGTTTGGAGATTAACACAAAGAAATGATCCCGATGTTACTAAAATTGGAGTGAAATTTTATTTTTCTCCTTCATTTTAAAAGGGCAATTTTTTTAAATCAACATTGCCACCAGTTAAAATAATACCCACTCTTTTTCCTGAAAAATATTTTTTGTTTTCCATCACTACAGCTAATGGAACAGAAGAAGAAGTTTCAACAATAATATTCATACGTTCCCAAATCAATTGCATCGCTTTGATAATTGTTTTTTCTTTTACAGAAATAATTTCATCAACATTTTTGGCAATAATAGGAAATGTTATTTCACTTACATTAGCTTTTAAGCCATCGCAAATGGTATTCGTACTTTTATTAGTTTTTATTTTTTTTGCATAAAAAGAACGTTCAGCATCATTAACTTCCAAAGGTTCGCAGCCAATTACTTTTATTTTTGATGATAATTCTTTAGCTACAATAGAAGAACCACAAAGTAAACTACCACCACTTACAGGAGCTAATAAAAAATGTAAATTACTTTTTTGTTTTAAAAATTCTAAAGCTGCTGTTCCTTGTCCTGCCATTACATGATAATCATTATAAGGATGAACAAAAGAAAGACCTTTTTTATCCATTATTTTTTTAGTAGTTTCTTCACGAGCTTTCATAGAATTACTACAAGTAATTACCTTAGCTCCATAGCCTTTTACAGCATCCATTTTTGAAGCAGAAGAATTTTCAGGCATTACAACATAGGCAGGAACACCTAATATTTGAGCCGCTTTCGCAATTCCTTGTCCATGATTACCTGAAGAATGGGCGATCAATCCTTTTTCTAATTCTTTATCTGAAAAAGAAAGAGCAGCACTTAATGCTCCTCTCATTTTGAATGCTCCAATTTTTTGTAAATTTTCACATTTAAAATAAATTTCACAACCTAGTAATTCGTTCAAACTATTAGATGTTAAAACAGGAGTATCATGAATATATTCTTTAATAATAGAATGTACTCTTTCAATGTCATCTAGTACAGGGACATTTTTAAGTTTTGGGAGTCTTTTTCTTTTTCCTGACATAAATTTCCTTATCTACCTCTGCGATTAATAAACCATCTTCATCTATAACTTGGGCTTTATACCAATATGTTTTTTTGCCCACTTCATCTATCTCTTTTTTTATTTTCATTATTTCATCCATTGGGATCTCAAATATAGCAGTTACAGTTTTTTTTGTTGCTTTTATGAAGTCAATTTTTGCTGCTTTATCCCAAACAATATAATCTCCTCCTAAATTCATCATAATAATAAACATAAAATGAGGATCACACATAGCATATAAACTTCCTCCAAAATGTGTGCCTACCATATTTACATTATACCATCGTAGTTTCATTTCTACTACAATTCGGGTAATTTCTTCATCTACTTCCTTAATTTTTATCCCTGATGCCCAAAACGGAGGATACCAATTAATTTTTTTAAATCGTTTACGCCATTTTTGTTTTAAAGATAAAGACATTTGATAACAATATTTTGAAATATAGAGGATTTATTTTAAACTCTTTCAATAAAAAACCTACTAGGATGTCCTAGTAGGTTTTTTATTGAAAATATTATTGTAATGATTAGACATCTACTCTCGCATATTTAGCATTAGCTTCAATAAATGCACGACGAGGAGGAACTTCATCTCCCATTAGCATAGAGAACACTCTATCACATTCAGCTGCATCATCAATAGTTACTTGACGTAAAATTCTTGCATCTGGATCCATAGTTGTTTCCCATAATTGCTCTGCATTCATTTCTCCTAATCCCTTATAACGTTGTGTTTTAATACCAGAATCTTTTCCATCTTTAGAATAAGATTTAACAGCATTTTCACGTTCTTCTTCATTCCAACAATAAATAAATTGTTTTCCTTTAGCTACTCTATATAAAGGAGGTGCAGCAATATAAATATAACCTTGTTCTATCAAAACAGTCATATAGCGATAGAAGAAAGTTAAAATTAATGTAACAATGTGGCTACCATCAATATCGGCATCACACATAATAACTACTTTGTGATAACGTAATTTTTCGATATTTAAAATACGTTCTCCATCTTTTTCTTCAATACGTACTCCTAAAGCAGTAAAAATATTTTTAATCTCTTCGTTATCATATATTTTGTGTTCCATTGCTTTTTCAACATTAAGAATTTTACCTCTTAATGGAAGGATGGCTTGGAAATTACGATCACGTCCTTGTTTGGCTGTTCCTCCTGCTGAATCTCCCTCAACTAAAAATATTTCAGATGCTTGAGGATCTTTAGAAGAACAATCTGCTAATTTACCAGGGAGTCCACTACCTGTCAGTACATTTTTTCGTTGTACCATTTCGCGAGCCTTCCGAGCAGCATGTCTAGCTGTAGCAGCCAAAATCACTTTATCAATTACTCTTCTTGCTTCAGAAGGATTTTCTTCTAAAAAGAATTTTAAAGTTTCTCCTAAAGTTTGACTTACAATAGCTGTTACTTCAGAATTTCCTAATTCTCCTTTAGTTTGTCCTTTAAATTGTGGTTCAGGAACTTTTACAGAAACGACAGAAGTTAATCCTTCTCTAAAATCTTCACTAGAAATTTTAAACTTTAGTTTGCTAAAGAAGCCATTATCATCACCGTATTGTTTAAAAACACGAGTTACAGCTCTTCTAAATCCATTGACATGGGTTCCTCCTTCTCTGGTATTAATATTATTGACATAGGAATAAACATTCTCTTTGTAAGAATCATTATACTGCATTGCTACTTCAACCTCTACATTTTCTTTTTTTCCTTTTACATGAATAGGTTGACTAATGATAGGTGTTCTACCTTCATCCATGAATTTTACAAATTCTTTCAGTCCTCCTTCAGAAAAGAAATCTTCCTTTTTGAAAGATCCATCATCTTCTTTTACACGTTCATCAATTAAAACAAGGCGAAGACCACTATTTAGGAATGCTAATTCTCTAACACGATTAGCCAAAATACTAAAACTATATTCTAAGGTCTCAAAAATATCTGGATCAGGAGTAAAAGTAACAAAAGTACCTGTAATGTCAGTATCACCAATGATACTGACTTCAGTGGTAGGTTTCCCAATAGAATACTCTTGTACATAAATTTTTCCTTCACGATGAACTTCTGCTTTAAGGTGAGATGATAAAGCGTTTACACAAGAAACACCCACTCCATGTAATCCTCCAGAAACTTTGTACGTATCTTTATCAAATTTACCACCTGCATGGAGTACTGTCATTACCACTTCTAAAGCTGACTTTTTTAATTTTTTATGCATCCCTGTAGGAATCCCTCTACCATTATCTTTAACAGTAATTGAATTATTAGGATGAATAATAACATCAACTTGATCACAATAACCTGCAAGGTGCTCATCAATAGAATTATCTATTACTTCATATACCAAATGATGAAGTCCTTTAGTATCCGTACTACCAATGTACATTCCAGGTCTTAAACGAACTGCTTCTAGTCCTTCTAAGGCTGTAATATTGCTTGCATCGTAATTCTTTTGATTTCCTGTTGTCTTATCTAAATTCTCATTAATTTCCATGCTGCAAAGATACGAATTTTTTATCTGTATTAAAAGCTATAATTCGCTTATTTTTAAAGAGAAAAGGAATAAATTTTGTCTTTTTTTAGAACTTCTTGTATTATTGATACTTATTAATTGTAAGTCAGCAAAAATGAAGGAAACATTAGGCGATTATTTAGATTTTACAAGAGCAGAAAGAAGAGGTGTTTTTATATTATCTATTCTCATTGTTTTGATACTTATTTATCCATATTTGCATTCTCATTTTATAGTAAAAGAGAATAAAGATTATAGTTCTTTTCAACAAGAAATTAGTGAATGGAGAGCAGGTATTGTAGTGATGGATTCTTCTTTTTCTCCCCAAAAAGATTTCATTTTTGAAAATAATTCCAAAAATAAATCTTATGATAATAATTGGAAGAATGAAAAAGGAGCTTCATCAAATGAGGTTGCTTTAAATCCTTTTTCTTTTAATCCTAATTCAGCAACAGAAAAAGAATTATTGTCTTTGGGACTCCCTCAAAAAACAGTGAATATTATTTTGAATTATAGAGAAAAAGGAGGGCGTTTTTATCAAAAAGAAGACTTGAAAAAAATATTTGGTTTTAAAGAGGAATGGTATCAAGAATTATTACCCTTTATTCAAATTACAAAAGATTCATCAGATAAGAATGAAAATATAAAAGGAAAAGAATTTTCTGATGAATTATCAAAAGATAAAATATCTTTACCTCAAAAACCTATTGTTAATACTACAAATTCTAATTCAAATCAATCTATTTCTTATTCTATTGATATTAATGTTGCGGATGAAGTTGAATTTCAAAAATTAAGAGGAATTGGTCCTGCATTTTCTAAAAGGATTATTAAATATAGAAAGGCATTAGGTGGTTTTGTAAAGATTGAACAAATTGGAGAAGTATATGGTATTGCAGATAGTACATTTCAAAAAATAAAACCTTATTTAATAAAATCAACAGGAACAATTCAAAAAATAAATATAAATACTGCAACAGTTGATCAATTTAAATCTCATCCTTATTTAAAATGGAAAATGGCTAATGCTATTGTAAAATATAGGGATACACATGGCAAATTTACTTCAGTTAATGATTTAGAAAATATTTATGCCATTCCTAAAGATGTACTTAAAAAATTAAAACCCTATTTAAAGGTGGATTAAATTAAATCAATTATTCGAGAGAAAGTCTATTATATATTTTATTAATAAATCCATAACTTAGCTTACCTTAGCAAAAAGCTCAAACAAATTATAGTGTATGCCTGAAGAAAATTATAAATTAATAGAAACGTATGAATCCTTAGAGCATTATTGTGTACAAATTCAAGAACATAGTTCTTGGATAGGATTTGATACAGAATTTATTGGAGAAAAAAGATATATTCCTCTTCTTTGTTTAGTTCAAGTTTCGTCAGAAATAGGTAATTTTATTATAGATCCTATCGCAATATCCAATTTAAAACCTCTGCATATATTATTAGAGGATGCGTCAATTTTAAAAATTACTCATGCAGGAGAAAATGATTATCAATTGTTTTACAAATTATTTAAAGTGTTACCTAAAAATGTAGTAGATGTTCAAATTGCTGTAGGTTTTTTAGGCGATGGTTATCCGTCTTCTTTTCAAAGGATTGTTCAAAAATATACTAATGTTAAATTAGCAAAATCTCAAACCGTTTCTAATTGGAATGAAAGACCTATAAGAGATAAACAAATTAAATATGCTTTAAATGATGTGATTTATTTAAAAAATATTTGGGAACAGTTAGAAAGAAAATTAAAACATAAAAATAGATTAGAATGGTTGTTAGAGGAATGTTCTAAATTTTGTTTAGAAGAAAATTATAATCAAGATCTTTTAAAAGATATTTTGACGAATAAAATCATGTCAAGTCTTAAAGAACAAGAACAATTATTTTATATACGATTACACTTATGGAGAGAAAAAGAAGCAGAAAAAAATAATTATTCTAGAGAAAAAGTGTTGACAAGTAAATCCATTCCTATAATTATTAAAACAATTCATGCAGGAAAAAAATCATTAATAAGTGATAGAAGAATTCCAGATTATATTATTAAAAAAAATTGGGACACCCTTAATGAATTATATCAAAAACCTGCAACAGAAGAAGAGAAAAATCTTTTAAAAAAAATAATTGCTCAACCGTCTATTTCTGAAAAGCATAATATTATAATGGATTTACTCAATCAAGTATTTAAATTTATTTGTACACAACATAAAGTAGCAGGAACATTATTAATGTCACGTTCAGATTTTAATAGAATGAAATATGAACCTGATTTTATTCCTGAATATTTAAAAAGTGGTTGGCGAAATGAAGTTTTAGGAAAAGACTTAGTCCTTTGGTTAGAACAACGAGAAAAATTAAAAATTAATTTTTCTGAGAACGAAATAAAAATTGGATTTAAAAATTAATTAAATACGACTAAATTTTTTGAATATGAAAACAGTAGGTGTTATTGGTTCTGGAAAATTTGGAATTACTATTGCAAAACTATTATCAGAAAATGTAAATGTTTTAATTTTTAGTCGTAGAGATACTGTAGCACATGCCATAAATAATGAGCATCATCATTTAGGATTAGACCTGTCCGAAAAAATAGTATGTACCAATCAAATTCAAGAAATAGGAGAACAATGTGATTTAATTTTCCCTGTAGTTCCTTCTGCAAGTTTTAGAAAAATGATCGTGAATTTATCTCCTCATTTAGAACCTCGTCATATTATTATTCAATGTACAAAAGGTTTAGATGTAGGAACATTAGATTTAAAAGCAGTAAGAAATGGTGAAGCAAAAATAAAACCTACAGACGTAAAAACTATGACAGAAGTTATTGCTGAAGAGAGTGTTGTAGTAAGAGTAGGTTGTTTATCTGGACCTAATTTGTCTTCTGAAATTATGGCAGGAGAACCATCTGCTACGGTAATTGCTTCAAGGTTTGACGAAGTTGTTTCTCTAGGGAAAAAAGTATTGCAAAGTAATATTTTTAGAGTATATGGGACGCAAGATCTCAAAGGAGCAGAGTGGGGTGGAGTACTCAAGAATTGTTATGCTATTGCTTCTGGAATTATTTCAGGAATGGGTTTTGGATATAATTTGAGAGCTGTTTTAATTACTCGTTCTATTAATGAAATGGTACGTTTAGGACATGCTATGGGAAGTAGTAAAAAAGCATTTTTTGGTATGTCTGGTATCGGAGATATGATTGCTACAGCATCGGTAAATAAAAGTCGTAATTTTTCTGTTGGAGAACGTTTAGGGAAAGGAGAAAAATTAGATGATATTTTGCAATCTATGTCTGAACCCGCAGAAGGATTAAGAACGGTAATTATTGCTAGAGAATTGGCTCGCCATTTTAATTTACATTTACCTATCGTAGAAATATTATTTAAAATTATTTTTGAAGATTTTGATAAGCAAAAAGCGCTCGTTTATTTAATGAATTACCCTTATACAGAAGATGTTGATTTTATATAAAAATTAAATTTTTTATCTTTTCTATCTTCATTTAATAGAATTTATTCTTACCTACATCTTATATAATAGATTTTATATCAAGTTTATTTTTCCTTTGTATCATCATTTATAAAATGATTTAAATTCCAATTTGTAACTTTTATTATAGTTCAATCGTCTTTTATAAAATGATTTAATTTAATGCAACCTCAGAAATTATTTATAATCTATTTATTAAAAAGTTATTATCCAATAAAAATCAAATTAAGATGAAAAAAATTCTTTTATTTACTATTAGTTTTCTGATATTTGTATCTATGAAAGCACAAGATAAAAATGAATTACCTGGAGATACTTCTTTACCCTCTTCTCCAGAAGAATTTGAAGCCATTGCAAAATTAGATGAAGGAAATTATAAATATTCTGTAGAAGATTATTTTGCAAAACCGAAACAATTTTCTTTTCAATTTTCACCAGATGGAAAATATTTCTCTTATAGAGAAAAAGATAAAAATGGAAAAAGTCATGTTTTTGTTAAAAATACAGAAACAGATAAAATAACAAAAGTAGTTGAAGAAAAAGAAGAATTATTAAGAGGCTATGGCTGGGTGAATAATAAGAGATTAATTTATGCAAAAGATAAAGGAGGAGATGAAAATTATCAATTATTTGCTGTAAATATTGATGGCTCTAATGATAAATGTTTAACTCCTTTTGATAATGTAAAAGCAGGAATTATTAATACTTTAAAAGAACAACCTGATTTTATGATTATTCAATTGAATAAAAATAATCCTCAAATTTTTGAACCTTATAAAATTAATGTCAATACAGGAGAACTTACTTTATTGTATGAAAATAAAAATGTAACAACTCCTATTGCAGGTTATGAATTTGATAAAGATGGAGAATTAAGAGGTTATGTTCAACAAGAAAATGGAACAGATTATCATTATTATTATAGAACATCAGAAAAAAAACCATTTAAAAAAATATTAACAACAAGCTGGGAAGATAATTTTTCTATTCTGTCTTTTAATTATAAAACAAAGTATAAACACGATGCTTATGTTCAGACCAATTTATATAATAATACGAATGAAATTGTATTATATGATTTGAAAAAAAATAAGGTCATTAAAAAAGTATATAGTAATCCGACCTTTGATGTAGGTGGGCTTCGTTTATCTAAAAAAAGAGCTTATGAAATTGATTACTTTTCTTATAATGGAGAAAAAAGACATATCGAACCTGTAAGCGATGCTTACAAAAAACTACATGCTAAATTTAAAAAGCAATTCGGAGATAAACAATTTTCTATTTCTGATGTAACAGATGACGAAAACAAATTTTTACTTTCTGTAGGAAGTGATAAATTATATGGGACGTATTATTTTTATGATGCAACAAAAGATAGTTTTAAAAAGATTTTAGATGTCATGCCACAACTGATTGAGGATGATATGGCAGAAATGCGTCCTATTAAATTTAAGAGTAGAGATGGCTTAATGATCTATTGTTATTTAACTGTTCCTAATGGAATTAAAAGAGGTGAAAAAGTTCCTTTAATTGTAAATCCTCATGGAGGACCTTATGGAGTAAGAGATAGCTGGGGCTTTAATCCAGAAACGCAATTATTTGCCAGTAGAGGATATGCGACATTACAAGTTAATTATAGAGGCTCAGGAGGATATGGAAAGGAATTTTTCCTTGCAGGAAATAAGCAGATTGGAAGAAAAATGTTGAATGATTTGGAGGATGCTGTAGCTCATGTTAAAAAAGAAAAATGGATAGACAATGATAGAATTGCTATTTATGGAGGAAGTTATGGAGGTTTGGCAACTTTAGGAAGCCTTGTGAAAACTCCAGATCTATATACTTGTGGAGTAGATTATGTAGGAGTATCTAATTTATTTACCTTTTTTGATGCGTTTCCCCCTTATTGGAAACCATATTTAGGACAGGTATATGAGCAGTGGTATAATCCAGAAGATGAGAATGATAAAAAGATTATGAAAGAAGTTTCTCCTGCTCTTAATGTAGATAAAATTACTAAACCTTTATTTGTGATTCAAGGAGCCAATGATCCTCGTGTCAATATTGAAGAATCAGATCAAATTGTAAATAATTTAAGAGAAAGAGGTTTTGATGTTCCTTATATGGTAAAATATAATGAAGGTCATGGTTTTGGACATGAAGGAAATAGGATAGAATTATACAAAACAATGATGGGCTTTTTTGCAAAGCATTTAAAAGACAAAGAAGTAAAGTAAGTGAAATTTATAGTATTGTAGAACAAAAAAAAAGATGTCGAAAACAATTCGACATCTTTTTTTTATTCTAAATCGCATAGAAATTAATAATGCATAGGATCTTTATTAAATCCTAAACTTTTAGCTTTACGCATATATTTATCTTTATTATCGAAATCTTCCATATGTCCATAAATCATACCTACTTGATGATATGCTCTTCCTTCTCCTGGTTTCAACTCTACAATTTTAAGAGCATAATCAAGAGCCTCTTTAAATTGACCTGTACGTAAATAAATAGCAGAAAGATTGTATAAAGTAGCCGTATGTTCAGGTTTTAAACCATGTAATTTTTTAAAATATTCAATGGCTTTATCATTGTTATTTGCTTTAAAATAGGTAAGTCCTACAGTAAACATAATTTCAAAATGAGTAGGATTGAGTTTTTCTGCTTCCTTAAAATAAGATAAAGCCTCTTTGAAATTTCCTAAATTATCATAACAATATCCTACATTTAAGTAATCTTGGAAAGAAGTATTTCCTAAATTAATAGCTTCTTGATAATAAGCTCCTGCTTTTCTAAAATATTCTTCTTGATAATAAATAGAACCTAATAATCTATAAAAATTAGCAAAACTAGGATCTACATCTATTCCTTGTTCTAAAACTTTTTTAGCTTCTTTATAGCGTTTCATTTCTATATAAGTAGAAGCTAAATTTGAATAATATTTAGGATTATTATGATCTTTTTCAATAGCTCTTAAAAATTCTTTTACAGCTTCTGGATATTTTTTATTTTGATGCAATTCAATTCCTTGATTATAATGTTTTGTAGCTACACTATTGAAAACTTCATTCGTTCCTTCAAAACCTCTATTGCTAGCCATTTCAGCATGCTTTTGAGTTAAATTTTCTATTCCTTTTAATTCATAAGCTTTTGACAAATAATAATGATATTCTCCATTGTCAGAATTTAAGGCTACAGCTTTTTTTAAATCTTCTACAGCTTCATCTAATTCATTAAGATGCAATTTTGAGCGACCACTAAACAAATAGAAATCAGCTTTGGGAGATAATTCTATAGCTTTCTCAAAATGAATCTTTGCATCAGAAAATTGTTTTTCATTATAAAATCGAACGCCTTTATTTACATATTTTATAGCTGTGTTATGATTAGGAGAAGATTTAGAAACAAGATCATTATTTGAAGATATATTTTTTTGTGGAGTTGCAACTTTAAGAGTACTTTCTCCTTTTGAAGTTAAAATATCATTTTTAAGAGCATTCTTTTTTCGGACATCTAAACATTCTAATCTTCTTTGAGCTTTAGCATGATTAGGATCAAGTTCTAGTACTTTATTTAAAGTATATTTTGCTTCATCAAATTTATTACTTCTTATATATGACAAAGATAAGCTATACCATACTTGAGGTTGGTTTCCTTCAATTTGAAGTACTTTTTGATAATGCTTTTGTGCTTTTTCTTCATTTTTTACCTCTTTATAGCACTCTGCAATTAGACGTTGAGCAGAAAGAAATTCAGGATTTTCTTCTACGACATTTTTTAAAAAATAAATTCCACTTGCAAAATCTTGGGCTTTAAAAGCCTTTACAGCGTTATTATGTGCAATAATATCTTCATTGCTTTGTCCAATAATATTGGAGGAGTAAAAAAGTAAAAATAGTAGAATATAACGAGCCATAGGCTTTATATTTAAAATGATTGTTTAGTTTGTCTTAACTTTATATTAGCAGTAAAAAATATGCAATATTATTTAAATGTAATATAAAATGTTGTAAATGTCACAATTTGCAAAATAAAAATTAAAATATTGTACACTTTTTATTATTAAATATTAGAAAAAATAAGTTTATAATATTTATTGAAAAAAAATTAAATCAATTCAAGTAAAACAGTTTATTTATTTAGAATTAAATATAAGTAAAATCTATGCCAAAGGCAAGGCTTTATCTATATCTACAAGTCATTAACATAGCATCTTTATTCATAATCTTATATGTATAATGTAAAAATATTATGTTTTTATAAACTTGTTTTACTGATAGATTCTTGCTAACTTTAATACTTAAATCAAGAGTAAATAGTTTATTATGCAAAATGTTGTTTCACCTTCTATAAACCTTTCACAAATTAGTGACATAGTTAAAAGTCAGAAAGAGTATTTTAATACAGGAAAAACACTAAGTATTTCTTTTAGAATAAAACAGTTAAAAAAATTGCATGATGCTATTATTTTGCATGAAAATGAAATTCATGAAGCATTATACAAGGATTTAAAGAAATCAACCCCTGAAGCTTATATTACTGAAACAGGCTTAGTTTTAAAAGAAATAGAGGAAGCGATTCAAAAAACAAAAAGATGGGCAAAACCTAGAAGAGTAAAAACACCGTTGTTTTTTGCTCCTGCTTCTAGTAAAATTCATCCAGAACCTTATGGTAATGTATTAATAATTTCTCCTTGGAATTATCCTTTTCAATTGTTATTTTCACCATTAGTAGGAGCTATTGCAGCAGGAAATACTATTCTTTGTAAACCGTCAGAACATTCTATCCATACTACAGCCGTTTCTAAAAAAATAATAGAAAGTATTTTTGATCCTCAATACATTACTGTAGTAGAGGGAGCTGTAGAAGAAAGTACAGCATTACTCAAAGAAAAATGGGATTATATATTTTTTACAGGAAGTACTCATGTAGGACGTATTGTATATCAAGCGGCAGCTAAACATTTAACTCCTGTTACTTTAGAATTAGGAGGGAAAAGTCCTTGTATTGTAGATAAAAATATCAATCTAGAAAATACAGCTCGTAGAATTGTATGGGGTAAATTTTTAAATCTAGGTCAAACCTGTATCGCTCCTGATTATTTATTAGTTCATAAGGATATTAAAAATGATTTAATTCAAAGGATTAAAGAAAAAATCAATCAGTTTTTTGGAGAAAATCCACAAGAAAGCGAAGATTATGGACGAATTATTAATCAACGAAATTTTGACCGCCTCTCTCATTTAATCGATGAAAACAAAGTAATTTTTGGAGGACAAACCGATAGAGATGATAAATATATTGCTCCTACATTATTAGATGGTATTTCTTTAGATGATGCTATCATGCAGGAAGAAATTTTTGGTCCTTTATTGCCTATTATAGAATGGGAAAATTTAGATGAAGTTATTCAATTGATCAATCAAAGAGAAAAGCCTTTAGCTTTATATATGTTTTCTAAAAACAGTTCTCATAATAATAGAATACTAAAAGAATGCCCTTCTGGAGGTGCTTGTATTAATGATACCGTTGTTCATATCGGAAATCCTAATTTGCCCTTTGGTGGAGTGGGAGAAAGTGGTATAGGTGCTTATCATAGCCAAGCTTCTTTTGATACCTTTTCTCATTTAAAAAGTGTATTGCATAAATCTCCTGCTATAGATTTAGAAGTTCGTTATGCTCCTTGGAAAAAGAATTTTGGAAAATTAAAATTCTTACTTAAAAATATGTTATAGGAATTAATGAAACTTATTTTTAAAGAAGATAAAGAAATTGATTTTGAACAAATATTATTTCTTTATAATGATGTAGGTTGGACTGCTTATACTCAAGATCCAGCTACACTAAAAAAAGCAATTTCAAATTCTTTACAAGTCATTTCTGCTTGGGAAAACAATACATTACTAGGATTGATTCGTGTGGTAGGTGATGGAGAAACAATTATCTATATTCAGGATATTTTGGTATTAAAAAAATATCAAAGAAAAGGAATAGGACGAAAGTTAATGAATCGAATATTAGATGCTTATACTCATGTACGACAAAAAATATTATTAACGGATGATACTCTTCAAACAAGACAATTTTATACTTCTTTAGGATTTTCCTCTTGTGATGATGGTCGTTTAATTGCTTTTATAAGAAAATGAAACAAAAAAAATCCTAGAAAATTCTTCTAGGATTTTTTTTGTTTCAACAAGTTTTTATTTTTTCAACTCTGCATAATATTTATAAAAATAAGGGATAGTTTCAATTCCTTTATAGTAATTGAATAATCCAAACCGTTCATTAGGAGAATGAATGGCATCTGAATCTAAACCAAAACCCATTAATACGGTTTTGACTTCAAGCACTTCTTCAAATAAAGCAACAATAGGAATACTTCCTCCACTTCTAGCAGGAATAGGAGCTTTTCCAAAAGTAGCCTCCATAGCTTTATGAGCAGCTAAATATTCAGGAGTGTTGGTTGGCGTTACAGCGGCTTCTCCTCCATGATGAGGTTTTACTACAACTCTTACAGAATCTGGTGCAATACTTTCAAAATGTTTTTGAAATAATGCTGTTATCTTATCAGAATTTTGATGAGGTACTAATCTCATACTAATTTTAGCAAAAGCTTTGGAAGGTAAAACAGTTTTAGCTCCTTCACCAATATAACCTCCCCAAATACCATTACAATCTAAAGTAGGACGGATAGAAGTTCTTTCTACTGTTGTAAATCCTTTTTCTCCATGGATATCATCAATATCCAAATCCTTTTTATAATGATTCAAATTAAAAGGAGCTTCATTCATGGCTGTTCTTTCTTCTTTGCTTACAACTTCTACATCATCATAAAAACCAGGAATGGTAATATGATTATTTTCATCATGAAGAGAAGCAATCATTTTAGAAAGAACATTAATAGGATTGGCAACTGCACCACCATATACACCAGAATGTAAATCTCTATTCGCTCCTGTAACTTCTACTTCAATATAACTCAAACCTCGTAGTCCTGTTGTAATTGAAGGAACATCATTGGCAATAATAGAAGTATCTGAAACCAAGATAACATCACAGGCTAAGCGTTCTTTATTAGCTCTACAAAAATCGCCTAAATGATAAGAACCCACTTCTTCCTCTCCCTCAATCATAAATTTAATATTACAAGGCAAGTTTTGAGTGGCTAACATTCCTTCAAAAGCTTTGATATGCATATAGGCTTGACCTTTATCATCACAAGCACCTCTAGCATAAATAGCTCCTTGAGGATGTGTCTCTGTTTTTTTGATTACAGGTTCAAAAGGTCCCGATTCCCATAAATCTAGAGGATCAGGAGGTTGAACATCATAATGTCCATATACTAAAACAGTAGGAAGAGAAGGATCAATTATTTTGTCTCCATAAACGATAGGATGTCCTTTTGTTGGACATACTTCTACATTTTCAGCTCCTGCAGCAATTAATTTATCTTTTACAAATTCAGCTGTTTTAGCTACATCATGATTAAAAGCAGGATCTGCACTTACAGATGGAATTCTTAAAAAATCTAATAATTCTTCTAAAAAACGTTCTTTATTATTATTAAGATATTCTTGTACTTCTTTCATTTTGGATATTTATTTTACTTTTTCATAAACATGAAATACTTTTCCATGTCTTCCTAAAATAGAAAGTGTCAATGAATTTTTTTCTAAACTTTCTACAATATAAGTTAAGGGAACTTTATTACAAGAATGTTCTACTATAACTTGATTTCCTTCTGTGGTATATGTTCCTTTACAAGGCTCGTTTCCTGGATTTATTTCAGTATAAGAACCTTCTTTATCAAAAAGAATAACTCGTCTATTTTCTTCATCAATATCATTCCAAATATTATTATAGCTGTCTTTAGATTTTACTTGTTTCCATTTTTTAGATAATGCTTTAGTAGAGATAGAAGTTGCTTTTTTTGCATTAGAGCCATCAGGGTTTTTACTATCTGTTCCATTTTTTTTAGAACTACATGCTATAATGAATAAGCCCATTCCTATAGCTGCAAGAATTGCAAAATATTTCATGTTATGCTAATATTTTTTGATTAATAAAAGAAATTAAAGATTCAAATAAAGCTTTTCCATCTTGATTTCCTAAGGCTGCTTCAGCACATCGTTCGGGGTGGGGCATCATACCAAAAACATTTTGAGTACTATTACAAATACCAGCAATATTTTCTACAGAACCATTGGGATTATATTGAGAAGAACAGTCGCCTCCTTCGCTAGAATAGCGAAAAAGTATTTGTCCATTATTTTTTAATTGTTGAAGTGTTTCATCATCTGCATGGTATCTTCCATCAGCATGAGCAATAGGCACTTTTAAAATTTGTTTTTCTTTTAGAGAGTGGGTAAGAGGTGTTTGATTATTTTCTGTTTTAAGGAAAATATTTTTACAAATAAATTTGTGTTTTTCATTGTTTAATAATGCTCCAGGTAATAAACCCGATTCGCAAAGTACTTGAAATCCATTGCAAATACCCAAAACATATCCTCCTTTATTGGCAAATTGAATTACTGATGCCATAATAGGCGAATGACTTGCAATAGCCCCTGAACGTAAATAGTCTCCATAAGAGAAACCTCCAGGGAGAACAATACAATCATTAGTGGTAAAATCATTCATGGCAGTTGTATCTTTATGCCATAATTTTCTAACTTCTTGTCCCATTACATGACCTAAAACATGTATCATGTCATCATCGCAATTAGAACCAGGAAAAACAACAACTCCGAATTTCATTGATTATTTTTTTTAATAAAAACTCAAGTTAATAAATAATGTGATAATGGAATTACTATTAATAGTAATAAATGCCATAATTCCATCCAGATTATTTTTTTCATTTTAGTAAAAATAATAGCAAGTAAGATTCCAAAAGGAGCAGATAATAGAATTAAATGTTCCATTCCAACGCCTGCCTGAATAATAGTACTAGCTACTACAAATATGATAAAGTAAAATAATAAGCGAATTTGTTTTTTTGTTTTACTGATTTGTTTATCTACTATGTTTCTATATTGAGATAAAATACCCAAGAATAAGATAAGTATAAATACTAGAGTGATATAATCAGTTTGTCCTAGACTTTCTCTTAGATTAGTTCTTCCAAAAGCACTTAAAATATAGGGGATATAAGATTCTTCTATTTCATTCAAATAGTAAAAGATAGTAAACAAAATAAAGTAAGGAACTATGTATCCTGAAATTAATTGAAGAAATTCTTTGATATTTATGACTCTTAAAGAGGCAATTGCTATCATTCCAAATAATAAAAATATGCCTAAACTTCCGTAACAGAGAGAGGCTAGAGCTATAAAAAAACCAGCATTAAAATGATAACTAGAAGCTTCTTTTAATTTATAGATATTGAATAAGTTGGCAATAGCTAATAATAGGAATGTGTTTCCAATCAGAGGGGGGGGCAATCCTAAAAAAGAAATACTAATAGATGCTGTAATGAGATAAAAAATAGCTGGAAATAAATTTTCTTCTCCTAATAGTTTATGTTGTTTTGTAATCATATATATAATATATGATTGTATTAAAACTAAGCCGAAAGATATACTAACTAATGCGATATCATTTAATCCTATAAATTCATATATCCAATCGGAGAAAATCCCTCCATTATCAAACTCTGTAGGGACTTTTCCAAAAAAGGCAAAACTCCTTAATAAAAAAGCATAAGGAATAAGTAGTAAACCTAAAATGATATTATTTGATCTAAAAAGACTGAGCACAAAGTTATGATATTATCCAACTGTAATAAATTCATACAAATTCAACTCTGTATGATTGTAAGGTGCAAAGATAATCAAATGCTTTATTTGCAAGAATGAACGGATTTAAAAATAGCTCGATGAGCTAATATTTTTATGATAAGACTATATTTTTCATCTAATTGTGAAAGTTTTAGTTACTTCTACGACTCCTTCGTTGTCTCCATCTTTAATTATTGAATTATCTTTCATGATTACTTTAGAAACCCAAGTCGTTTTTGTATCATAAGTAATTTTATTGGTGGTTGTTCTTGAGTATTCTAAGGCAGCAATTTTTTCTTCTATTCCTTTTTTGCCTTGCTCCAATTCTTCTCCTTCAAGACCAAAAGAACTCATCATTTCTAGCATCATTGTTCTCATCATCGTTTTAAACATTTCTTCATCCCATTCTACTTTAGAAATGATAATACTAGTGTTTGTTTTTTTATTAATACTTTTTAATTCATATTCTATGTCTACTTCAAGCTCTTCCGTTTCATCAAAAGGATTTTTCTCTTTATTTGTTTTGATTACTTTTTTACTAGGACTTAAAGAAATATCATAAGCACTAAATATTGCCCATACTTCATCTTCAAATAGAGCTTCTATGCTTTCTTTTTTATTCAACATTTTTTCTAAAGGAGCAAAAGCCAATTGCATGATTCCTTTAGATTCAGGATATTTTTCTCCTAATAATTCATAATATTTATCTGTACTTAATCTCATGAAATCTTGAGCTTCCTTCCAATTTGCTAGTTCATGTTTTCCTGTTTTTCGATCAACAGTATATTCTAATTTTAGGTCTTTATAAATATCAAGTTCTTTTTTTTCTTTTTCAAATAATTCTACTGTTTTTCTATAAGCTACATTTTCAATAATGACTCTTAATTTATATGAATCACTATTTTTGCCTATTACTTTTATTGAACCTCTTTTTATAAATGAAGTATCTTTTTCAATTATGCCTCCTTTCTTTTCTTTTTG
The DNA here is from genome assembly GCA_020630895.1 of Saprospiraceae bacterium. Classification (GTDB taxonomy): domain Bacteria; phylum Bacteroidota; class Bacteroidia; order Chitinophagales; family Saprospiraceae; genus JAHDCE01. The sequence continues at coordinate 2,195 of JAHDII010000008.1, read as the reverse complement.
TACAGTACGAATAGTATAACTTTTTTCTTCTCCTTTTTTCCATTTTGGAAGATAAGTTATTGTTGCAGATTCTTGTGCATTGATAGATAAATAAACAATGCTCATTATTAGGGTTAGTATTATTTTTTTCATGATTAAATATTAAGTGATAAATAAAA